>NZ_SMNT01000085.1 GCF_004348265.1 Methylobacterium segetis | reverse complement strand
GGGCGCGGTCGGCGTCAACGCGGCGAGCGCGGGCACGGTCAACGCCACGGTCAGCAACACTGTGACCGTCCGCACGCCGGAGCAGAATGCCGCCGCGGCGATCAAGAACCGGGACAAGGGCGTCGCGATCGACAAGGCGCGGCAACTCGCCGGCAAGACGCCCCTCAAGACGGTGGCCGGCAGCGGCACCACGACGAGCGCGGGCTCGCGCAGCTTCGGCGGCCTGATCTCGACGAACCGGATGGCGCGCGCGGCGACCGCCGAGATCGTCTCCGCCTCCACCATCACCGCCGGCGGCGAGGTCGGTGCGCGAGCGGCCGACACCTCGACCATCAACGCGAACGTCAAGCTCGTCTCCTCCGGCCAGGCGTCGAGCGACGGCGGCCTCAAGAAGCAGGCTCAGATCCAGTCCGACTACCAGGCGGGTAGCGCGACGCCGGTGGCGATCAAGCTTGGCCAGCGCGTCGCGCTGAGCTTCCCGAGCGCGATTCCGACGATCCCCGTCCTCGACAAGGTCAAGGGGGCGTTGCCGACCTCAACCAATGCCGCGCAATCCGGCCAGAAGCCCGCCGCCAGCCCGGCGACGCGGGTCATCCAGCCCGGCAGCGTGGTGCTCGTCAGCGAGGGCCATCCCGTGGCCAAGGGCGAGGTCGGGTCCTATTACCGCTACGTCCCCGCCACCGCCTCGGCGGCCCTCAACCTCGCGACCACCGATTTCACCGTCGCGGGCACTTGGCAGAAGATCGGCCCGAAGGACGCGGTCTACGCCTGGACGGGGGCGGACAAGGCCGCTGCCGACCTCGACCTGCGCACCGCGAACTACAGTGATCTCGATCTCTGGCGCCGGGTCGGCGACGGCGAGGGTGCCGTCAGCGGCAAGGGTGCCGCCAAGGCGGGCGGCTCCGGCGCGACGGCGGCCGGCGGCATCGTCGTGCGCAACGAGATCCGGGGCGGGGCGAGCGCGAGCATCGCCGGCTCGACCGTGACGGCGGGCAGCGTCGCCGTCTCGGCCGAGCGCGCCGCGACGATCACCGCGAAGGCCGACGCCACCGTCGAGGCCATCGCCACGCTCAAGGAACAGACCGGCACGGACGCCAACGGCGACGCCGGCGCCGGCACGGCGAGCTCCGTGCCGGGCCAGACCTCGGCCTTCGACAAACCTGCCGGCGCCAACGCCCAGAATACGCGCTCGACCGCGCTCGCGATCAATGGCGTGATCGCCACCAACACGATCCTGTCGACCGCCGAGGCGCGCATCGCGGACGCGTCCATCACGACCAGGGGAGGCGACGGGTCCGTTTCGGTGAGCGCCAAGACCGAGGGCTCGATCGAGGCGACGGTCGCGGCGCAGATCACCGCAGCTTCGCAGGGCGCCGCCGGCGAGTCCGATCCGACCGGCGTCGCCGATGCGGGCGGCACCGGCACCGGCACCACTGGCGGCACCGGCTCTACGGGCGGAACCGGGTCCACGGGTGGGACGGGATCGACCGGGGGCACGGGCCTCGCCACGCCGCCCAGCACCACGGCGCGGGCGGCGGGCATCCAGCTCGCCTTCAACGCGATCGGCTACGAGAGCAGCAACCTCGCCTACGATTCCATCAACGCCATCGTCGGCACCAACCTGGGCAACGCGTCGCCGGCCCAGGCCGTCGCCGAGATCACCAACAGCACGGTCACGGCCTCGGGCGCCGTGACCGTGGCGGCCGAATCCTCCGGTGCCATCGCGGCCGAACTCGGCAACGAGGTCAGCGCCTCGGCCAAGGCCGCCAGCGCCGACGCGCTCGCCGTCTCCGGCCTCGTCGCGATGAACCGCGTCAGCGGTGCGGCCCGCGCCGCGATCGATGCACAGGGCAAGACCGTCGCGGGGACCGACGTCTCGGTGAGCGCGAAGGATTCCGTCTCGATCGAGGCCGAGACCACGGTCGGCGCCTCCGCCAAGGCCGTGAAGACGGGCTCCGTCACCGGCGTCGAGCGTAGCGCGGAATCGCTGCTGGGCGAATACACCTACACCACCGCCTCGGGCTCGCGGGCGATCAAGTTCGGCGAGAAGATCCGTCTCAGCGACACCTGGACCCCGACCGGTACAGGCGCGGGCGAGAAGGGGGCGGTCTACCAGTACATGGGGACCGACAGCGCGACGCCGCTGAACCTCGGCGACACCACGCGCGACTTCTCGGACTTCTCCCTTTGGAAGAAGCTCGACGCGGCCAACGTCGTGCCCGGCGGCACCACGGGCTCGAAGCCGAAGGTCGGCAAGATCGATTCGAAGGGCTTCGGCGCCATCTTCGCGCGCAACGCCGTGCAGGGCCAAGCCGAGGCGAAGATCGTCAACACGACGGTCGAGGCGAGCGGCGACGTCACGGTCTCGGCCGATTCCGCGGCCTCGATCAAGGCCACCGATGCCAGCGAGATCGAGGGCGCCACCGCAGGGGGCGGCGTGCTCGTCTCGAACAGCGTGCTCAACGGCGCCACGGCCTTCATCGCCGACAGCACGGTCGACGGCGGTGCGGGCGCGGCCCCGAACACGCGCGTCGCGTCCGGCGGCGCCGTCACGGTCAGCGCCGTGAACGCGTCCGAGATCGAGGCGACCGCCGAGGGTGCGGTCGCTGGCGAGACCACGGCGATCGGCTTCACGCTCGCCTTCAACACGGTCGGGTTCGCGCAGGACAACCCGCTCTTCATGGCCGTCGACACCATCGTCGGCGACCCGCTCATCGCCACCGCCACGAAGTCCGAGCAGCCGGCCGGCGCGAAGGCCTTCATCACCGGCACCACGGTGCTCGCCGAGGGCGACGTCTCGGTCACGGCCGAGAGCGAGGCCAAGATCACGGCCGAGGTCGGGACCGAGGTCGCGCAGGCCGACGCCGAGGACACCGAGCACGCGGCGGAGACCGGCGCGCGCGGCATCTCGGCCGGTGCCGTGCTCGCCTCGAACAAGGTGAGCGGCCGGGCCGAAGCCTATATCGGCGCGCCCACCGAGGCGACGCAGGCCCCGGCCCAGCCCGCCGCGAGCGTGACCTCGACGGGGGGCAGCGTCACCGTCTCGGCGACGAACCTGGCCTCGATCGAGGCCGACAGCGCGATGATCGGCTCGTCGTCCGTCTCCGGCACCGTGGCGGCGCTCGCCAAGAAGGCCGCCGAGACCGCGCTGACGATCTACGACTACACGACGAAGTCGGGCACCAAGGACCTCAAGACCGGCGACCGGGTGCGGCTGGCATCCGATTACGCGGTCGGGACCGGCGCCAACGCCGCGATCCCCGGGCGGGTCTACATCTTCATCGGCACGCCGCGCAGCGTGAATCTCGCCGCCGCCAATTACGGCGACACGACCCTTTGGTTCGCCGTCGCCGAGGGCGCCAGCGTCGTGACGAAGCCGGCGCCCGCCGGCACCACGGGCACCACGACCACCACCACGACGAACGCGGCCGACACCGCCGTGACGACAACCGTCACGACGCCGGAGGGGACGACGTCGGTGACGCGCCTCAAGGCGCGCTACTCCTCCCTCGACGGCTTCCAGTACATGCGCACCGGCCAGACGGTGCGGTTCTCGCCGAACGACACCAACACCACGGGCGTCGCGGGGACGATCTACATCTATCGCGGGCCGGACAACGCCAAGGTCACGCTCCAGGGCGAGGATTACCTCAGCGACAACTGGATTCCGGCCCCAGCCCGGACTGTGCTGCCGGCGCTCGACAAGGTGGCAGACCCCGCTCCCCCGGCGACGCCCGCGACGCCGCCCGCTTCGGGCACCACGGCCCCGACCGCCCGGACCCCGGCCTCCTCCTCGAAGGCCTTCGGCGGCCTGATCGTCTTCAACGAGGTGAATGGGGGCGCCAGCGCCCGCGTCACGGACGCCAGCGTGACGGCGCATGCCGACCTCGCCGTCCTCGCCAAGGACGCGGCCAACATCGCCGCGACGGTGGTCAGCACGGTCACCGCCTCGGGCGGCGCCTCCTTCCAGGCCAAGACCGGCACGGCGGGGACCACCAGCGGCGGCGCGGGCGGTGGGACGCTGATCGCGGCCAACGGCATCGCGGCGACGAACGTCGTGCGCGGCGGCGCGGTCGCGAGCGTGCTGCGCTCTGCGGTCGAGGCGACCACGGGCGATCTCTCCGTCGAGGCGGAGAACGAGGCGGGCGTCGACGCCCGCCTTCGCGCGGCCTCCACCACCTCCGGCGGAACCGAGGGCGGCGTCTCGGCCGCCGTGACGCTCGCCTTCAACTCGGTGGGCTACGAGACCCAGAACCTCCTGTTCAACACGATCGACGCGCTGATCGGCTCGCCGACCCTCTCGAACGCCTTCGGCGGCGAGGTCGGCTCCGGCGCCAAGGCGACGATCGTGCAATCCTCGGCCAAGGCGGGCGGCGACCTGACCGTCGCGGCGACCTCGTCGGCCAAGATCAACGCGACGGTCAGCAACGCTGCGCTCTCCTCGACCGATTCGATGAAGGGATCGGGCGGCACGGGCTTCGGCGTCGTGCTCTCCTCGAACAAGGTGAGCGGCAGCGCCCTCGCGCGCATCGACAACACCGGCACGACGGGCAAGACGGTGGAGGCGGGCGGCGCCCTCTCGGTGGCGGCGCAGGATGCTGCCGGCATCACCTCGAACGCGCAGATCGTGACGAGCTCGACCGTGGTGAAGGCCGACGGCGGGGCGGTCACGAACCAGTCGAAGCTCAACAAGTACCTGCCCTCCGACTTCTCGACGAACCCGAACGAGACCCAGTCGGCGACGCTCCAGTCGAACCTGATCAAGAACCGCAAGGATCTTCTGCCGGCCGAGGTCACGGCGCTGGAGGACAAGATCGCCGCGCAGGTCGAGCGGGTGAAGCAGCTCGTCATCGACGCGCGCTCGCAGGTGGACCGGGCGACGGCCGCGCTCGAGCGCGGTCAAGCCGAGCTGAAGGCCAAGTCCGACGCGGCGACCCAGCTCCGCGCGGTCTACAAGGCCCTCACCGACGCGATGGAGGCGCTGGCGGATTCCGGCAACGCCAAGATCCCGGCCAACGACCCGACGACGCTGCGAGCCCGCCTGCTCGCGGCGGCCGACGACCTGAAGAAGGTCGCTGCGACGGACATCCTGAAGCCGGAGACCGATGCCCTGCGCGATGCCGCCTACCGGGTCGCCGCCGAGGCTGCGGCCCGCGGCTATCTCGACGACGCGGCGCTCCGCAAGAGCAGCAACGCGGCCCAGAAGACGGTCGGCGACACGATCGGCCGCCTCGTCGGCATCGAGAAGCTGACGCTGGCCGCCGGCGAGAAGATCGTCACGCTGAAGGAGGGGCTCGACGCGTTCCTGAAGCCGCTGGGCATCAGCACCGCCGATTTCGTCACGCTCGATTTCACCGCCCTCGGCCAGCCGCCGAAGACCGCCAATCTCCAGACCGTGACCTTCGGCACGCGCGTGCGCATCGCCGATGCCTACGCGAAGCCCACCTACCAGATCACCACCACCGAGCGGGTCACGATCAAGACCGGTGACACGATCCAGACGGCGGACGGCGCGGTCTACAAGTACGTCGCCGCCGCGACCCTGACCGACACGCAGCCGAGCACCGTCGACCTCGCTGCGAAGACCGCCGGCAAGGCGAATTGGGTCAAGATCGCCAGCAAGGCGAGCGACTACAAGGCGGGCGACATCTACGTCTACATGGGCGCGTCGACGAATCCGGACGGCACGCCGGTGAAGATCGATCTCGCCGCCACCGATTTCACCGACAAGCTGCTCTGGAAGCGTGCGCTCGACTCGAACTTCATCCCCGACGGGCTGAAGCTGCCGGGCACCACGAGCACCGCCACCGGAACCGGCACGCCCGCCACGCCCGCGGCACCCGCCGCGGCGACGCCCGCCACCACGACGGACGCGCCAACCGGCGACCCCTCCGCCGCCAATCCGGGCGCCGTGCAGCCGCAATCCGCCTCCGCGCTCGCGATCGGCGGCCTCGTCGTGCTCAACAGCGTGCACGGCGACGCGACCGCGCAGATCGTGTCCACCACCGCGACCTCGGGCGAGGGCGCGATCACGGTCTCCGCGAAGGAGACGTCGACCATCACCGCGACCGCCGACAGCGCGGCGACGGTGAAGTCGGCGAGTTCCTACAAGCCGACGAACGGGCAGCCCGCTCCCACCACTGGAACCACGCCCGCGGCGGACCCGGCCGCGGGAACGCCCGCCATCGGCACCAAGACGCAGACGAAGAGCCTCGCGATCGGCGGCGTCATCGCGACGAACAGCGTGCTGGGCGCGGCCGATGCCGCGATCCTCGACAGCACGGTCACCGGCGGGGGCGGCCTGTCCGTCACGGCCGACAACACGGCGACGATCCAGGCCACCAACAAGACCGCGACGTCGAGCGACCAAGCCGCGGTGTCGATCACCCTCGCCTTCAACACGATCGGCTGGAAGGAGCAGAACATCCTGTTCCGCGCCGCCGACACCATCACCGGCCAGCCGCTGATCGCGCAGGGCCTCGACAACGACGCCACGCCGTCGGGCGCCACCGCGCGGATCCTGCGCACGGGGATCGTCACCGGAGCGGGCGGCGCGCTCACCGTCGCGGCCACCTCCAGCGCGACGATCGAGGCCAAGCTCAACAACAAGGCCAGTGCCTCGAACGCGGTGCTGAAGGATGCGAGCGCCTACGCGGTCGGCTTTGCGCTCACCGGCAACATGGTCAACGCCCGCGCGATCGCGACCGTCGACAATTCCACGACCTCGAAGACTCTCGATGCCGGCGGGGCGATCACGATCTCGGCGACCGGCGCCGGCACGATCGACTCGCAGAACAGCCTGTCCTCGCTCGCGAGCCTGACGAAGCCGAGCGTGCTCGAGGACTTCGCCAACAAGATCCTCGACGACTACACCTACACCACCAAATCCGGCACCAAGACGATCAAGTTCGGCGACATCGTCTTCGCCAAGGAGAACGGCCAGGAGAAGCGCTACGTCTATTTCGGGGCGACGAAGAGCATCAACCTCGCGACCGAGACCTTCAGCGAGGCGAATTCCTGGCGCGAGAACAACCTCAAGGAGTTTGTGAAATTCCTTCCGCCGGGTGTCCTCAACCTCGGCGAGAGCAAGGACACGGGCGGCTCGTCGACGGCCCCCACGCAGGGCTCGACCTCGGCCGGTAGCACTGCGGCCTCGAAGCCCTACGCGGTGGCGGCGAGCGGCATCCTCGTCTCGAACGACGTGCGCAGCACCGCCGCAGCGAGCCTCGTCAACGCGGCGGTGGTCCAGGCCGGCGACGTCGCGGTGAAGGCCGCGCAGAGCGGCGCGATCACGACGAACGTGACGAGCAAGGTCGAATCGAAGCTGAAGCCGGGCACCAAGCCCGGCACGAAGGAATCGGTCGCGATCGGCGCCGTCATCGCGGCGAATGTCGTGACGGGATCGAGCAATGCGGCGATCACCGGCTCGAAGCTCGGCGACGCCGACACGGGCAAGAGCGTCGGCAATGTCACGGTCGAGGCCAAGAACACCGGCACCATCAAAGCCACCGTCGACAGCACGGTGGAGTCGAGCGGCACCGCGGTCGGCGTCACGGCGGCCTTCAACAAGATCGGCACGTCGAGCCAGAACGTGCTGTTCGACCTCGCGGACGCGATCCTCGGCACCGACCTCGGCACCGTGATCCAAGGGTCGAACACCTTCGCGGCGACGGCCTCGATCTCCGGCCAGCCGATCAACGCCACGGGCACGGTCACGGTCACGGCGCTCTCGAAGGCGACGATCGACGCCAAGATCGAGAACGCGGTCACCACGGTCGGCGCGCAGGTGACGAGCGTCGGCGCTGTCGTCGCGCTGAACTTCGCCCGCCTCTCGACTTCGGCCACGATCGCGGACCTGACGAGCCTGAAGGCGGCCGGCGGCGTCGCGGTCTCCGCGTCGAGCGAGTCGCGGATCGATGCCGTCGTCACGGCTCCGGTGACCGCGGTGGCCTACCGCATGTCGCAGACCGATGCCGCGAGCGGCGCCACGGGCAACACGTCCGGCCAGACCACCGGCAATACGCCGGGCAGCACCGGCACCGAATCCGGCAAGACGATCGCGGTCGCCCTCAGCATCGCTCGCAACACCATCGCCGAGGAAGCCCTCGTCGCCGGCATCGACCGGGTCGGCGATCTGGCGACCACCGGCGGCAACGTGGGCGTGGCGGCGAAGAGCGACGCCACCATCAACGCCAAGGCGACCGCGACCGCCATTGCCGTGCTGCTGAGCACGGACGATGGCAAGAACCTCGGCTTCGCGGGCGGCGGCGCTCTCGGCTTCAACACGATCCTCGGCGGCGTCGACGCGCACATCGCCGACAGCAAGATCACGGCCTCGGGCATCCTGGCTCCGAGCCAGGACGGGACGGGCGGCAGCGGCGGCATCTCCGTCTCCGCGCGCAACGAGTCCGACATCACGGCCGAGACGGCGGCCGCGGCGGCCGCGGTCATCGTCGGCAAGGGCGCCTCGCAGGCGATCGCGATCGGCGTGACCCTCGCCTTCAACATGATCGGCTTCTACGGCAGCGGCCTGCCGACCGGCACGAACTTCAAGGACGGCACCGGCCGCTCCCTCGACGTGCGGGCGAGTGTGACGAAGTCGCGCCTCAACGCCGGCCGCAAGGTCGCAGTCGAGGCGGAATCCACCGAATCCATCACGGCGAAGACCACGGCGGCGGCCGTCGCGGTCGGCGTCTCGACGGGGGGCGGCAGCGGGGGCGGCAACGACCAGAACCTCGCCCTCTCGGGGGGCGGCCTCTACGTCGGCAACAAGATCGTCACGGCGACCTCCGCGATCATCGACGGCACCGGCAGCGCCGACGACGCCGTGAGTTCGGGCGCGGGCGGCGTCACCGTCTCGGCCAAGGACAAGGCGATCATCCGGGCGACCTCGGTGGCGCTCGCGGTCTCGGCCAACCTCTCGGCCGATTCCAGCAACTCGAGCTCGAAGCCGACCGTGTCGATCGGTGCCGCGCTCGCGAACAACGAGATCCAGAGCGACGTCACCGCGCGGATCACCCAGGTCGCGAACGTCTCGGGCTCGGGCGCCGTCTCGGTCTCCGCGGCGCGCGAGGCCAAGATCTTCGCGCAGACGTTCGCGGCCTCGGTCGCCGCGCAGGTCAGCTCGCAGGGCCAGGGCCTCTCGGTCGCGGGCGGCGGTGCGCTCGCTCTCAACAATGTGGGCGGCTCGACGGTGGCCGAGATCCTCGGCTCGAAGGTCGGCGACGGCACCACCGACGCCACGAAGGTGGGGAGCCTCGGCGTGACGGCGAGCGACATCGCCGAGATCGCCGCGCTCACCGGCGCGACCTCGATCGCGCTCGCCGGCACCAGCGGCGACAAGGCGACGGGTGTCGCCATCGGCGCCTCCGTCTCGAACAACGTGATCGGCTCCGCGGCCGCCGTGCGCGCCACCGTCTCCGGCACGCCGGTGCGTGCCGCGGGCGCGGTGAGCGTCAGCGCCACGTCCAGGGAGACCGTCGATGCGACCACGGTCGCCGTCTCGGTCGGCCTGTCGGGCAGCAGCAGCGGCAGCGCGACCTCGGTGAGCCTCGGCGGCTCGGTCGCCCGCAACGTGATCGACGTCGCGACGGTGGCCGAGGTGATCAACGCGGGTGTGATCGATGCCGGCAGCCTCTCGGTCACCGCCCTCAACGAGTCCGGGATCATGGCCAATGTCGGCGCGGCGTCGATCGCGGCCGGCCTCGGCCAGGGCGGGGCGATCACGGTCGCGCTCGCCGCGAGCGTGGCGCTCAACAGCGTCTCCGGCAATGTCAGCGCCTCAGTGCAGAACGCCCAGGTGACGACCCGCGGCGGCGTCACCGTCACGGCCGACCGCAAGGGCCAGATCGCGACCCTGGCCGCGGCCGCGAGCGTGGCGGTGGGCGTCAGCAGCGGCGGCAAGGGCATCGGCGTCTCCGGCGCCGGCGTCGGCGCCGTCAACACGATCAACAGCAGCACGACGGCGTCCGTGCAGGGCGGCTCGATCTCCGCGGCCGGCGCTGTGACGGTGGGGGCATCGAGCCTCGCCACGATCAAGGCCGACGTCATCGTCGCGGCAGCCTCGGTCGGCGCGAGCAGCGGTGGGGCTGCGGGTGCGGGCGCCCTCGGCATCGCCATCGCCTACAACGAGATCGGCCGCTGGACGGCGTACGACGCCGCCACCAACACGATCAGCGAGACGCCCGCGATGGGCTCCCGCGCCACCGTCTCGGCCACGCTCTCGAACGCCCCCGTCGCGGCGACGGGCGCCCTCTCGGTGACGGCCGCGAGCCAGAACACGATCACCGCCAACATCGCGGCGATCGCGGTCGGAGCCACCGTCTCCAGCTCGAATGCCGGCGCGGTCAGCATCGGCGGCACCGTCGCCATGAACAATATCGGCCTCGCCACCGCGGCGTTGGTCGACGGCGACGGCACCGGTACGGGGACCGGGCTCTCGGCCACGGGTGCGACGGTGACCGCGCAGGACACCTCCGCCATCTCGGCCACCGCCCTCTCGGCGAGCCTCGCGCTCGCCGCCTCCTCCTCGAACGCGGTCTCGGTGGCGGTCGGCGGCAGCATCGCGCTCAACAGCATCGCCAACGACGTCTCCGCGGTGGTGCGCAACATCGACCGGACGCTGCAGACGAGCGGCGCCATCCTCGTCAGCGCGAAGTCGGCTGGCTCGATCAGGGCGAACGCCGCCTCGGCGGCGATCAGCATCGGGGCGGGCGCCTCGAACGGCGTCGCGGTCAGTGCCGCGATCACCTACGCGCGCAACGTCATCACGACGAGCACCCGTGCCCAGGCGGCAGAGAGCGTCCTGAAGACGACCGGCACCGGCGACGTCTCGGTCAAGGCCGAGGCCTCGGCGACGATCGAGGCGAAGATCCTGGCCGCGGCACTCGCGGCCGGCGTCGGCGGCTCGAACGGCGTCGGCGTGGGCGTCGGCGCGGCGATCGCCGAGAACCGCATCGGCACCTGGACTCCGTCCGGCACGGACGGCTCGACGAGCTACGCGCTCGCCACGAACGGCGGCACCGTGACAGAGGCCTCGCTCACCCGCGTCGCCGTCGACGCCAAGGGGGCTCTCACCGTCGACGCGGCCTCGAAGAACACGATCACGGCCGACATCGTCGCGCTTGCGGCGGCCCTCGCCGGCGGCGGCTCGAACGCGGTCGGCGTCAGCGCGGGCGCGACCGCCGTCATCAACGCCATCGGCGTGTCGACGCGCGCCTTCATCGAGGGCAACGGCGTAGCGGGGAGCGCCATCGCCAGCAACGCGATCACGGCCGGCGCCGTCACGGTGCAGGCGCAGGACACGTCGAGCATCGTCGCGAACGCGATGACCGCGGCGGTCTCCGCCTCCCTCGGCGGCACCGCAGGCGTCTCCGTCTCGATCGGCTTCGCGCTCGCGCTCAACACGATCAACACGGCCGCCCAGGCCTTCGTGCAGAACGTCGGCGGCGGCGTCTCCGCGGCCGGCGCGGTGCTCGTCAACGCCCGAAATGCGTCCACCATCCGGGCGAACACGACCGCCGCGGCGGTGAGCCTCGGCGGCGGCGGCACGGCCGGCGTCGCGGTGGCCGGCGGCGGCGCCTTCGCCTTCAACACGATCCGCTCGGTGACGAGCGCGATCGTCGACGCGAGCCCGATCACGCAGAGCGGCAGCGTGACCATCTCGGCGACCGGCACCTCGCAGATCGAGGCGCGCGTGCTCGCGGCGAGCGCGGCGGCCGCGCTCGGCGGCACGGCGGGCGTGGGCGTGGCGCTGGGCGCCTCGGCGGCCGCCAACCAGATCGGCGGCTGGACCTCGACCGGAACGGGCAAGAACCGGGTCGACACGGCGGTGGACGGCCAGGGCTCCCTCGTCGAGGCGCGCCTGCGCAACAGCGGCGTCACGACCTCGGGCGCCCTCAAGGTCGAGGCGACCTCGACCCAGTCCATCGCCGCGCAGGTCGCGGCGGCGGCGGCCTCGATCGGCGGCGGCGGCACGGCCGGCGTCGGCGTCTCGGCGGCGGGCGTCGTGGTGACCAACGCCATCGCGGTCTCGACCCGCGCCACGATCGACGGAGCCGGGACAGGCATCACGGCCGGCAGCATCACGGTCAATGCGGCGGAGTCCTCGACGATCGACGCCTTCGCGGGCTCGGCCTCGCTCGCCGGTTCCGGCGGGGGCACGGCCGGCGTCTCGGTCGCGGTCGGGTTCACCATCGCGCTCAACAGCATCGCGGGCGCGGTCGAGGCGAGCATCGCCAATGCGGCGGCGCTCATCCAGACAAACGCGGCGGGCATCTCGGTCACCGCCTCGCGGGCGGGCCGGATCAACGCGGCGGCGGCGGCGGCGGCGATCAGCCTCGCAGGCGGCGGGGCGGCGGGCGTCGGCGTCTCGGGCGGAGGCGCCTTCGCCTCGAACAGCATCCGCGGCACCGTCAACGCCACGGTCGATTCGAGCCGCATCACGAGCGCGGCCGGCCTCACGGTGACGGCGACGGCCACCTCGGCGATCACGGCGATCGTCTCGGCGGTGGCGGCCTCGGGCGGCGGCGGCGGGGCCGCGGGCGTCGGTGTCGCCCTCGGCGTCGGCAGCGCGGAAAACCGGATCGGGCGCTGGACCACGAGCGGCACGGACGGGAACCGCCAGGACACGCTCGCCGGTGACGCGATGGCGGTCGAGGCCGCGATCAAGAACGCGGCCCTCAACATCACGGGCGCGCTCGCCGTCGAGGCGACCTCCAACCAGACCATCTCGGCGACCGTCGTGGCGGCCGCGGCCGCGATCCAGGGCGGCGGCGCGGCTGGCGTCTCGGGCAGCGGGGCGGGCGCGGTCACGGCCAATGCGATCGGCGTCGTCACGCGCGCCACGATCGACGGCGACGGCACCGGCGGTATCCAGGCCGGCAGCGTCAGCGTCGCGGCGAGCGATACCTCCGCCATCACGGCGGCGACCGGCGCCGCCGCCCTCTCTGCGGCCGGCGGCGGGGCCGCGGGCGTCTCGGTCGCGGTCGGCTTCGCGCTGGCTCTCAACACCATCGCGGGCACGGTCGAGGCCGCGATCCGCAACGCGGATACGGGGCTCGCCACCCGCAGCGGCGGCCTGTCCGTGAGCGCCACCAGCAACGGCCGCATCAAGGCCGTCTCGGCGGCGGCCGCCCTCTCGGTCGGCGGCGGCGGTGCGGCCGGCGTCTCGGTGAGCGGCGGTGGCGCGGGTGCCGCCAACGTCATCACGACGAAGACCAACGCCTCCGCCTCGGGCAGCAGGATCACCGTGCGGGGCGGTGCCACCGGCGTCGCGGCCTCCGCCACCTCGGATATCCAGGCCCTCATCGCCGCGGCGGCCGCCGCGGCGGGTGGCGGCGGGGCTGCGGGCGTCGGCGTCTCGGTCGGCGTCGGCGTGGCCGTGAACGTCATCGGCGCGGGCAACGAGGTCCAGGCCTCGCTCAACAACACCAGCGTCGACGCGAACGGCGTGCTCTCCGTCACTGCCACCTCGAAGCAGACCATCAAGGCGGACGTCGCCGCAGTCTCTGCCTCGGTGCAGGGGGCGGGAGCCGCCGCCGTCAGCGTGGCGGGCGCGGGCGTCGGCGCCACCAACGTCATCGCGGTCGCGACCCGGGCCACCATCGACGGGGACGGTGCCGCGGGCATCACCGCGATCGCGGTCTCGGTCACGGCGCAGGACAATTCGGAGATCACGGCCACCGTCGGTGCCGCCGGCATCGCGGGCAGCGGCGCCGGCGTCGCGGCGGTCGGCGTGACCATCGCGGCCTCGAACGCCACCAACACGATCGGCAACGCCGTCGAGGCGACGATCCGCAACGCGGATTCGGGCGTCACGACGACGAGCGGCGACGTCTCGGTCAGCGCGACGAGCGGCGGCTTCATCAAGGCGGTCGCCTCGGCGGCGACGGTGAGCCTCGGCGGCGCCGGCATCGCCAACGTGCAGATCTCCGGCGGCGGCGCCTCGGCCCTCAACATCATCACCACCCGCACCCGCGCGGCGATCGAGAAGGCGGTCGGGCAGGGGCCGAACAACCGGGTCACCAGCGCCGCGGGCGTGCGCGTCACCGCCTCGAGCACGCAGAGGATCGACGCGAACATCGCCTCCCTCGCCGTGGCCGGCGGCGGCGCGGGCGTGGCCAGCGTCCCCGTGGCGATCGGCCTCGCGGGCGCCCAGAACATCATCGGCGACTGGCAGACGAAGGGCCAGGACGGCAAGAATCTCGCCCAGCCCGCGCTGCGCGCGAACGGCAGCGCGGCCGTCGAGGCGGTGATCTCCGGCACGACGGTCGACGCGCAGGGTACGGTCGCGGTCGGGGCGACTTCGGCCAGCACGATCAACGCCCTCGTGGCGGCGGGTGCAGCGGTGGCAACGGGCGCTACGGTCGGCGTCGGCGTCGCGGGCTCGGGCAGCTACTCGGGCAACGCCATCAGCATCGCGACCAAGGCCTCGATCGACGGCGCGACGACGCGCGTGACCGCGGGCGACGTCTCGGTCAAGGCCCAGGACCGGGCCGCGATCACGGTCGACGTCGGCACGGCGGCCATCGCCGCCGCGGGCGGCGCGGTCGGTGTAGGCGGCGCCATCGGCGTCGCCATGGCGCTCAACATCATCAACAGCGCGCTCACGGCGCAGATCGACTCGGCCAGCGTCACCACCCGCACGGGCGGAATCGCGGTCGAGGCGCTGGTGCCGTCCGACGATCCGGCAACGGCCGGCTTCGAGGGCTCGACCATCAACGCCAAGGTCGCTGCGGCCTCGGCCGCGCTCGCGGGGGGCGGCGTCGGCGTGGCGGTCTCGGGCGGCGGTGCCGTCGCGACGAACCTGATCGGCGGCTCGACCCGGGCGAAGCTCAACAACGCCAACCTCGACGCCAAGACCGACGTCTCGGTGAGCGCGGCCAACAACAGCCGCATCGCCTCCGAGGTCGCCGCGATCGCGGCCGGCGCCAGCATCGGCGGCGTCGCCGTGGCGGCGAGCATCGGCACCGGCGTGGCGATCAACCTGATCGGCGTGAGCTCCGGCAGCACCACGGTGCCGGCGCTGGCCATCGAGGCCCTCTCGGCGAATACGGCGATCAAGGCCGGCGGCAACCTCGCCATTCAGGCGACCTCCGGCCAGACCATCGACGCCTCGATCCAGGCGGGCTCGGTGGCGGTCTCCGGCGGCGCCATCGGCGTCAGCCTCGCGGGCTCGGGAGCGGGCACCACGAACCGCGTCGCCGCGCAGGTGAGCGCGGGGATCGACGGTGACGGGGCCGGCATCTCGGCGGGCGACGTCACCGTGACGGCGCGGGACACCTCGAAGCTCACGGTCGATACCGGTGCGGCCTCGATCGCCGCCTCGTTCGGCATCGCCGGGGGCGCCTCGGTCTCCGTCGCGGTCGCGGCGGCCAGCAACCGGATCGCCAACAGCGTCTCGGCCTCGATCCGCAACGTCAATGACGGGCTCACCGCCCGCGGCACCGTCAGCGTCACGGCGACCGAGGCCGCGAGCCTGACGAGCCGGGCGCGTACCGCCTCGATGGCGGCGAATTTCTCGCCCGTCGGCTTCAGCTTCGCGGGTGGCGGCGCCGGCACCGGCGACACCGTCCAGAGCAGCACCAGCGCGACCATCGCCAACAGCACGGTCGCGGCGGCGGGCGACGTCACCGTCCGGGCCGCCGATACCACCAATGTCGACTCGCAGGTTCTCGGCATCACCGTGGCGGGCGGCATCCTCGCGCTGGCGGCGGGCGGCTCCGTGGCGAACGTCGAGGCGCGCCCGACCGTCACCGCCCAGATCGAGGGCGGCGCGGTCACGGGCCAGAACGTGCGCGTGCTCGCCGACGCGCTGCCGAGCATCTCGGCGAAGGCTCTGGGCATCAGCGCGGGCACGGCGGCGGTCGGCGCCTCGACCGCCCTCACCACCGTGGCCGCGACGGTCGACGCGCACACGAAGCAGACGCAGATCACCGCGGCGAGCCTCACCGTGCAGGGCAGCCTGTCGCAGACGGCCGGAAAGGATTCGGCGAATTCCTACGCGTCCGGGTCGGTCGGCGGCCTGATCGGCCTCAACTCGACGGTGACGAACGCCACCAACGCCAGCACCGTCACCGGCACGATCGACGTCGGCACGATCATCGCCGTCACGGGCGCCGTCGCGGTCACGGCGGTGAGCACGACGAAGCAGACCTCCCTCGCCAGCAGTGCCACCGCCGGCCTCGTGGCCGCGGGCGCGACGGTCTCCAACGCCCAATCGGCGACCACCACGGCGGCGCGCATCAAGACTCAGAATGCGATCAGCGCCGGCTCGATGACGGTGACGGCCTCGGGCACCGACGACAATTTCGCCAAGGCGGTCTCCGGCAGCGGCGGCCTCGTCTCGGGCACGGCGGCGCTCGCCACCACGAGCACGGGGGGCACCACCGACGCGGCGCTCGATGCGGGCGTCAACGTCGACCTCACCACGCGCTCGGACAGCGCCGGCACGTTCTACCTCGCGGCCAACCACACCGCGACGATCAACGCGCAGATCATCACCGACAGCTACGGCGCGCTGGCCGGCGCCGGCGCGGTGGTGCGCAACGACGTGACCCACGCCGCCACGGCGACCTTCGGCGCGGGCTCCCACGTCCTGGCGCGCGACATCGTGGCGAACGCCATGAACACGGTGAGGAAGCCGAAGCTCGCGGATGCCAACATCGTCGGCTCGACGGGCGGCATCGCCAGCGGCGCGGCCGCGCTCAGCACGACGACCGTCAACGTGACCTCGACCGTCAACGTGGCGAGCAATGCGGGCCAGAAGACCAGCCTCGAGACGGTGTCGCGCGCCGGCAGCCAGGGCGGCATCCGGCTCACCGCCAACAACGCGATCGACGCCTACGACAAGGTCACGCTGACCACCGGCGGCGCCATCTCGGGCGCGGGCTCGGATTCGAACATCCTGGCGCCGACCTTCAAGGCCCAGGTCACGATCGGCACCGACGCGACGCTCTTCACCCTCGGCGGGCTGACGCTCGCCGCCAACGGCACCGGCAACGCCTATGCCGTCTCGAATTCCGAGACCTACGGCGCGGCCACCGTCGCCTCCGGTGAGACCCGGGTCGACCTGCGGCCGGACAACAGCGTCACCGTTGGGTCGCGCACGCAGATCACGGCCTACGGCGACGCGGACATCTTCGCGGGCACCAACAAGAAGGCCTACGACGACAGCTACGACACCTCCGCCACGACGGACACCTTCGCCGGCAGCGCGATCCCGATCACCTCGCTCGACGCGACAATCCGCGTGCTCGAGCGGAACACGATCGCGATCTACGCGGACGCCAAGATCTCGACGGCCGGCAACGCCAACCTGTTCACCAACCGGCAGGGCAACTCCAACGCCGTCGCCCGCATGAAGGGCACGACCTGGGCCACCGCTGTCGCCGGCGCCATCGACAGCCTGCTCGGCGGCTCCGCCGTGACTCCGGTCGGCGATTCGCAGACCGGCTCGGTCGGCACCGTCATCGTCGACGGCACCGTCGTCACCGGCATCACCCGGAACATCTCGATCGTCTTCGACGACCTCTCGCGGGCGGTCGCCGCGACCGTCGTCACCGGGACGGTCAGCCTGAATGGCCAGAAGTACAACGCCGCCGGCCAGCCGATCGCCGCGTCCGACCCGACCAAGAGCTTCTCGGTGTCGCTGGCGGATGGAGCCAGCAGGGGCTCGGGCACGCTGCCCAAGCTGCCGATCGTGGTCAGCCTCGGCTTCGAATACGCGCAGTCGGGCCTGATCGCCGCCTTCAACGAGGCGACGAAGGGTCTGGCGACCTACAAGGACAACGCCACGCTCCAGACCTACTACCGCAACGAGGTCAACCGCATCGTCGCGGAGCTGCAGGCGGAAGGGCTCGCCGAGGTCAACCAGGACAAGGATGGCAAGCTCTTCGTCATCCCGATCTACAAGCAGGTCCAGACCATCACGGTGAGCCCCTTCACCGCGGGCGCCGGCGGCATCTTCGTTCGGGCGGACGCCCTGCTCGGCTCGGGCAGCCTCGACGCGGCCTCCGACACCAAGGTCGAGATCACCAACACCTCGGTCGCGAGCCTGAACATCACCGGCATCACCATGCCGGAATCGAACGGCGGCACCTTCCTCAACGGCAACCTGATGACGTCCGGCGGGACGATCGAGATCCGCCGGCAGGCCGTCGCCACCGAGAACGCGGCGAGCCCCGATGCGGCGGCCGCCCGTGCGGTCGCGGGCAATCGGAGCGTCGCCTTCGGCACGCTGACGGCCGGCGGCATCGCCACCGACGCGACGAAGAGCGACATCTACCTCATCAACACGTCGGGCGCACGCAACGGCAATTCCGCGCCCTCGATCAACATCACCGGCGACATCTACGCGCCGACCGCGGTGCTGCACGTCAGGACCACGGGCAGCGGCGACTTCAACGCCAGCGCCCTCACCACCGTGAAGGCGACGGATTTCGACGTCGGCGGCGCCGTCTCGATCGGCACCACCAAGGACCTGCGCACCTACAGCGTCGGCGGCGACCCCTACGGCCAGATCAAGGCCGTGCTCGACGCGGGCTCCGGCCCGCTCACGGGCAAGGACAACACCCAGATCGCGAACGCGCTCGCCAATGTCAGCTCGGCGATCGTCGCCAGCGGCGCCGTGACGATCAAGGCGCAGTACCTCAACGTGAACGGCCTCGTGCAGAGCGGGCGCGACACCTACACGATCGACATCGACACTGCGGTCTACAACGAGATCCAGGAGATCCTGCGCGATCCCGGCCGGACCGCGAACCTCTCGACCCTGACCAAGAACGGCTTCTCGGCGAGCTTCAATCGCCAGACCAACCGCATCGAGATCGACGAGCTCGTCTCCACCGGCGGCCAGATCAACCTGACCGGCGTGATGCTCAACACGAGCCAGGGCAAGGGCGAGTTGCGCGCGCTCGGCGGCTACGCCAGCGTCAACGTCACGAACCGCCTGAACTACGACGTCGTGCTCAACCGGATCGACCTCTCGAAGCGCGGCGTCGGCACGATCAACATCGAGGATCTCGCCTACAAGACCGGCAGCGGCGTCAACGACATCGCCTTCCGGCAGACCCTGATCCAGCAGAACGCCGCCGGCGTGGTGACGCGCTACAGCGCCGACATCACCAGCTCCGGCCGCGAGGTGCAGACCTACGCGGGCAGCTCGACCTCCCAATACGATCCGAAATCGGGCTACCGCTACGCCTTCACCATCGGCCAGGGCAACAAGAACACCTACTCGCTCACCCGGGGCACCTCGTCCTGGCTCGGCATCGACGCCTTCGCCAAGGATCCGCCCCCCCTGAGCGCCTTCAACAAGGAGATCGTCGAGAAGGCGGCGCTGCAGCCGGAATCCGCCTACTACTACATCGACGCCAGCAAGTCGGGCTACGCGTTCCTCGGCGCGCCCGAGTACACGCGCAGCGCCGAGACGCCGAAGGAGGTCGCGAGCTGGACCACGAGCACGTGGTACGGAAAGAAGACCTACTACACGAAGCTCCAGACGGTGGAGTACACCGAGACCCAGGCGACCCACAGCCTGGAGGCCGATTACGGCATCAGGATCTCCTTCACGGGCAGCCGCGCCGGCAGCGTCAACATCGACTCGCAGGGCGCCGGCAAGGTCCTGATCGCGGGTGGCATCCGCAACGACAACGGCACCACGATCATCAAGTCGGGCAGCTCGATCGAGCATCTCGGCTCCACCACCGCCGTCACCGGCACGCGGGTCGAGCTGCAGGCGGTCTCCGGCATCGGCGTCGGCAATGGAACCGGCGCGACCGACCGGGCCCTGAACGTCTCGCTCTCGGGCGCGGGCAACAGCCTCAAGGCCACGACGGGCAACGGCAACATCAACCTCAACGTGCGCACGCTCGACACCGAACTCGGCGTCGATCGGATCGCGGCGGGCAACGGCTACGACGTCAAGCTCGTGACTTCCGGCGGCATCACGATCGCCGGAGAGGGCGTGATCGCGGGCGGTTCGCTCAGCCTGAGCGCGGGCGGGCGCCTCGGCTCGGCGGCTGCGCCGATCAAGCTCGACAGCGGCAACACGGCCCGTGACAAGACCGACATCACCGCGGCCGGCAACGTCGGCATCCGCGAGATCGCGGGGGACCTGCGCCTCAACAGCCTCACGGCGAACGGCGACGTCTACATCAAGGTCGACACGGGCAGCCTGCTCAACGTGAACAACGTGGTCGTGCGCGACCAGCGCAAGGCGGATGAACTCATCGGCGGCGTCTGGAAGGACCTCGCCCTGACCACGGACGATGCCAACCGGAAGTTCCAGGCGACGCTCGACGCCTACGAGAACACCCGCGAGCGCGACTACAACGCCTACTGGGCCTACCGGAACCAGCAGCCGAACCCGGCCGTCTACGACGCCGCCTTCCAGGTCAGGCTGAACGCGGCCAACGGCGAACTCGCCTATTTCCGGTCGATGTTCGAGGCTCAGGCGCGCGACGAGGCCGCCAAGGCGGGCCGCTCGATCTCCGACACCGAGGTGACGACATACGTCAACGACGCGGTTGCTGCGACCGAGGCGACGCGCACGCTGCAATACCACACGCTGCACGGCCAGTACGGCGGGCTCGGCGACGTCTACTACGCCGATCTCGACGCGGCCTACGCGACCTACTGGGCCTACCGGACCCAGCAGGGCGGCGCCTACTCGGCCGCCTACGCCGTGCCGGTCTCCGCAGCCGAGCGCGCGGCGATCGATGCCGCGGTTCGCGGGACCGCCCTCGTGGGTGACGCGATCACCGCTCACGTCGATGCCGCGTTGATCCTTATCAACGCGGAGCGGGTCTCGGCCGGCCAAGCCAAGCTGACGGGTGACGAGCTGGCCGCCCGCCGCATGCAGATCATCACGGACGTCGTCTCGGACGCCACGCGCACGACGGCGATCGCCAACGATCCGCTCACGAAGTCCGTCGACGATCAGGTCGCGCGCCTCGAAGCCTCCAGGACCGCCGACTACAACAACCTCAAGTTGACGTTCGGCAGCCTCGACCTCGCGAAGATCACCGATTTCGGAGCGCAATATGCGCGCTACTGGGAGCTTCGCGACTCCCTTGTCGCGAACGTGCCCACGCTGAGCGGCCAGCAGGCCTCTGCCCTGCGCGCGCAATTCGCCGCCGACGACACGGGTAAGACCCTGACCGGCGCGGCGCTCGACACCTATGTCGAGGGCAAGATCGCGGCCGTGCGGGCCGGCCTCCCGGCCGAGTACACCGCCCTCAAGGCGATCTTCGCGAGCTTCGGCGACCATTACATCGAGAAGCTCCCGTCCGCCTTCGCGATCTTCGATGCCTACCGCGCGGCGGATGTCGGTGGCACCGTGCGGATCACCAGCACGGAGCTCGCTGCGCTGCGGGCACAGCTCGCGAAGGACGGCTTGGCGCAGTCGCTCGGCGAGGCGGCCCTGCGCAATGCCACCTCCACCAAGGTCGCTGCGGCCGAGGCCGCGCTGAAGAGCGCGTATGCGGCCCTCGATGCCCGCTTCGGCAGCCTCGGCAACACCTACGATGCGAGCCTCGTCGCGGATGCGGACAAGGCGGCCTACGAGACCTACTGGAGCTACCGGAACCAGCAGGTCGACCCGGCGGTCTACACCGCCGCGTTCAGCCCGCGCCTCGCGGGCCAGGCCCTCACCGACGCCGTGGCCAAGTCCCGGGCCGAGGCCCAGGCCGAGAACGCCACCTCGGCGACGATCACCGATGCGGTCAACGCGAAGGTCGCGGCCCGCTCCGTCGCGCTCACCGCGCAGTACGCGGCCCTCGACCGCTTGTTCAACGCGTTGCCGGCCGCCGGCACGGGCAAGGTGCTGACGGCGAGCCAGCAGGCCAACCCGCACTTCTTCATCGACCAGGCGACCGCCGACGCGATCAACGGCGGGATCAAGCGCTGGACGCAGGACGAACTCCTGAACGCCGTCGGCCAGGGCCTCCTGAAGGAGACGACGAGCACGATCGTCGACAAGCAGGACCCGATCATCAAGGGCCGCACCATCACGATCGAGACGGCGCGCAACGTCGGCTCGGTCAGCGACACGACGCTGGTCGATCTCAGCACGAAGGCGCCGCTGACGCCGGACCAGCAGATCGACCTCGGCGTGGCCGAGCGCAGCGACATCGTCTTCCTGACGAGCGCGCCGGTGACGGCCGACGTGATCTTCTCGGGCAACTCCGTCATCCGCACCGACGGCAGGACCTGGGACGCCGGCATCTTCACGCAGGGCGGCACCCTCTACATCGGCGGCCTGACCGCGAACGCGTCGGCCGAGACAACGACGGTGTTCAAGATCACCGGCCGGTCCGGCAACGTGCTCACCGTCGACAACGCCTTCACGGGCGGGGCCGCGCGGGGCCTCAGCTTCGGCGTCAGCGTCGCGGTGACCGGCGAGGCGCCGCGCGCGACGGCCGAGGTCTCCTTCGACCGGCTGAAGGCGGCGCCCACCGCCCTCACCGTCACCTTCTCCAACGACACGGCGGCCAACCAGGGCCTGCTGACGCGCGCCGACGGGCAGGGCTGGGGCGCCGCCTACGCGGTGGGCGACACGCTCTACATCGCGGGCGAGACGGCCAACACCAGCGCCGCCGCGACCAGCGTCTACCGCATCGCCTCGGTGAGCGGCTCCGTGATCCGGCTCGAGGTTGGCCAGCTCTTCGTGGCCGAGGCCGGCAAGGCCGTGAACGTCGGCGTCCGCTCGACCGGCGCGAGCGGCGTCTCGGTGGTCACCCGCGCCACCGGCAGCTTCCTGCAGGACGGCTTCGCGGACGGGATGAAGATCGGCGTCGCGAGCACGTTCGGGGTGAAGACCCTCAACGCCACCAATGCGACCACGGGCTACACGATCCGCTCCGCGAGCGCCTCGACCCTCGTCTTCGACGGGCCGGTCCTCAGCACCGAGAGCCAGCGCAGCGTCATCCTGTTCCAGTCGGCGACCGACCCGAACAATCCGTTCTCGAAGATCACCACGCTGCTCATCCAGAAGCGCAAGGCGATGGTCCTGCAGAGCGCCGGGACCCTCGAGGTCACCGCGGGCGGCCAGATCTTCATCAACGCGCCCGGCGTGGTCACGGTCGGAAAGGTCGAGTCGACGGGCGGCAAGGAGATCCGCCTCAAGTCGACCGGCGGCCTCGTCAACGGCGGCGCGACGACCGCGACCAACGTCAAGGGCGGCGACATCGTGCTGGAGGGCGGCGACGGCGCCGTCGGCAGCGCGCAGAAGGCGATCGGCATCGACCTGCAGGGCGCGGGCGCCCTCACCGTCCGCACGGCGCAGGACGTCTACGTCACCGAGCGCTCGGGCGACCTGAACCTCGAATCCGCCTACTCGCAGGGCGGTAGCGTGACCCTCGTCGCGGTGTCCGGCAGCATCCTCGACGGCGTCGGCACCGACACGAACAAGATCGTTGCGAGCAGCGTCACCCTGAGGGCGACGGGCTCGATCGGCTCGAAGACCGACGCTATCGAGATGAAGCTCACCGGATCGGTCCGCGCGAGCGCGACCGGCGACGTGGTGCTGACCGAGACCGAGACCAGCATGAAGGTGCTGGCCATCGCGACCCAGGGCGACGTGGTGCTGCGCGCCAACGCCTCGATCCTCGACGCGGGCGACCTGACCGACCCGCGCGACATCGACTCGGGCATCGACGCCGCCGCGGCCGCCCGCGGCAACCCGGGCGCCAACGTCACCGCCCGCTCCGTGACGCTGCGGGCCCTCGACGGGATCGGCACCGCCGCCGATGCCTTCGAGTTCAACAGCAATGCCGCGGGAACCACGAACGGCACCGTCACCCTCAGCGCCGGCCTCAGCAACATCTACGCGGTGGAGACCCTGGGCGCCCTCTACCTCGCCACGGTCGGCACGGCGGACACCCGCACGGCCTTCATCACCGCGCAGGCGGGCGACATCCTGAACGGGGCGACCGACTACAACGAGACGACCGGGGGCACCTCGAACCTGAGCTCCGGCAAGGCCTACCTGATCGCCTCGGGCAACATCGGCAGCGAGAGCAAGCGCATCGTCGCCAACATGCGCAGCCTCGACGGAGACCGCTACGGCGGCCTCGAGGGCCGCGCCATCTCGGGCGACATCTGGCTCTGGAACATCGGCGGCCTGCGCGTCGGCGGCGTCACCACCGCCGCCACCGGGCTCCAGGCGGCGGGCCGGATCGGCCTGCGCACGTCGAGCCCGCTCACGATCGACAAGGACATCATCTCGGCCGGCGACATCGTGGAGCAGGCGGGCGAGACGAACACGACGGGCGACAACCTGACGGTGAAGTCCGGCGTGACGATCTTCTCGACCGCCGGCTCCGTCACCCTCAACGCGGGCGACGACCTCACCGTCGAGGCCGGCGCCGTGATCAAGGCTTGGGGCGCCATCACGCTGCGCGGCGACTACAGCGCCGCCGGAACGCCCGACAACACGGGCACGACGATCGACCTGAAGGGCACCTTCGTCGGCGCCTCGATCCGGATCGAGGGCGGCGCCAGCGGCGACACGGTCCGTCTCGACGGCACGTTCCGCACCGGCACGCGCACCATCACCAGCGATGGCACGGCGGCCGGCACGACCGAGGGCACGCTCACCCGCAGCGGCACCCTCGCCATCGATGCCAAGGGCGGCAACAACACCGTCACTCTCGCGGACGCGGGCACCTACGCCACGGGGGCCATGAGCCTCGCCGCGGATGCGGGCAACGACGCCGTGACGCTCGGCGGCACCTACACCGTCGACAGCCTCGCGGTGGACGTTCACGAGGGCGACAACACGCTGACCCTCGGCGGCACCTACAATGCGGCCGGCGCCATCGCGCTCCGCAGCGGCGCGGGCAGGGACATCGTCGACCTGCAGGGCAGCTACAATGCCGGCTCGATGGAGATCACGGCGGGCGCGGGCAACAACGACCTGACGCTGACCGGCACCTACCGGATCACGAACGGCTTCACGATCACGAGCGGCTCGGGCGCGGACATCCTGACCGACTCGCGGAATGTGGCGGGCATCACGAGCCGCGCCGACGTTACGGCCGCGGACCTGACGATCGACCTCGGCGACGGCGTGAACGCCCCGAATCTCACGGGCAGATACGACGTCTCGCGCGCCATGACCCTCAAGACGGGCAGCGGCGACGACGCGATCACGCTTGCGGGCGGCATCAAGGCCGGCTCGTTCCTCCTCGACGCGGGCGAGGGCGCGAACACGATCACCCTGTCCGGCAGCTACGACGTCGCCGGCCTGCTCGCCATTCGCGCGGGCGCCGCCCGCGACGTCATCGACCTGCAGGGCAGCTACAAGGC
>NZ_SMNT01000084.1 GCF_004348265.1 Methylobacterium segetis | reverse complement strand
GTTGGCATCGAACGTGAAACCCTGTCTGACAAGAGCTTTGGCTGTCTGGACGCGTGACCTCCGTGGCATCTGCGACGACTTGCGGAGTTCTGGTTGGCTTTTTCGAATCGGGCAGCTTCGCGCGTCCGGTTGCCAACTCGGACTTCCTCGACCTGTCGCGGGGCCTGCCAGGCTTGCTGAGACTTCCAAGCGACCATTACGACCGGCTCCGTCAACCGATCCTTGCGGATGTCCCGTGGCGAACCGATCGAAAGCGGGTCGGGGATGCGCCGCCGTGGACGGAGAAGGGTTCGAGACAATCGCGGTTCCTGGAAACCGGGCCCTTGCTCCCCACCCTACCTATTCGGCCTCTCCAGGAGCGAAGAAGGCTGCTCACTTCCCCGTCGGCTTCGTCCATGATACATAAACATGCCAAGTATGCCATTTGCGGAACATTTATGAGCTATTCATGTCCAAGCCTGCCGAGCGCGCCCATTCGCGACAGGCCGTCGAGGCCTTAGAGCTCCTCGGCAGCCTCGTGAAGCTCGCACGTCTCGAGCGCAAGATGACGGCCGCAGATCTGGCGGAGCGGGCTGGCATCTCGCGCCCGCTCCTGCGCCGCATAGAGCGCGGAGACCCCGGCTGCTCGATCGGAGCCGTGTTCGAAGCGGCAGTGATCGTCGGGGTGCCTCTCTTCGAGGCCGAACAAGGGGCCGCGACCCTGCATGCGGGTGAAATACGGCAGCGGCTCGTCCTGATGCCGAAGTCGGCGCGCCGCTCCAGAAGGCCTGCGCGCGATGACTTCTGAGCCCCGCACCGACGAGGCATACGTGTGGATCTGGCTGTCGGGCGCGACAGCTCCAGTGGTCGCCGGCCGTCTCTCCCGGGAGGGGGAGACGATCGAGTTCACCTACGGGCGAAGCTACCTGGAGCGCGACGACGCGATCGCGATCTACGAGCCGGAATTGCCGCTCCGCCGCGGGATCCAGGCTCCCCAGCCCGGGCTGTCCATGGCGAGTTGCATCCGCGATGCTGCCCCGGACGCTTGGGGGCGGCGCGTCATCGTGAACCGGCGCTTCGGACAGAAGCGCGGCGACATCGATCTCGGACAGCTCGGCGAGCTGACCTACCTCCTCGAATCCGGCTCCGACCGGATCGGCGCGCTGGATTTCCAGCGCTCCGCGCACGTCTACGAACCTCGCGAGGCCCGCGCGGCGTCGCTGGAGGAACTGCTCGCGGCCGCCGACCGCGTGGACAAGGGGCTCGCGCTGCCTCCGGATCTCGATCAGGCGCTCTTCCATGGCAGCTCCCTTGGCGGCGCTCGGCCGAAAGCCATGATCCGCGAAGGGGACGCGAAGTTCATCGCAAAGTTCTCCGCCAGCAGCGACGTGTTCAACGTCGTGAAGTCCGAGTTCGTCGCGATGCGGCTGGCCCACAGGGTTGGCCTCGAGGTGGCTCAGGTGCAGCTGCATGAGGCCGCCGGCCGCGACGTCATCCTCGTCCGGCGCTTCGACCGCACCGCTTCGGATGGCCGCTGGCTTAGGACCCCGATGGTGTCGGCACTCACGCTGTTCGGGCTCGACGAGATGATGGCCCGCTATGCGAGCTACGAGGACCTCTGCACGATCGTCCGGCACCGCTTCGAGGCGCCGAGGGCTACGCTCCGGGAACTGTTCGGACGGCTGGTCTTCAACATCCTCGTCGGGAACACCGACGACCACGCGCGCAACCATGCGGCCTTCTGGAACGGCGCCAGCCTCGCCCTGACGCCGGCCTACGACATCTGCCCCCAGGGCCGCTCCGGCAACGAGGCCTCTCAGGCCATGCTCATCACGGGTAGCGACCGGAGGAGCCAGATGGCGGTCTGCAGGCATGCGGCGGCCAACTTTCTGCTGTCCGAGGACGAGGCGGACGCCGTCATCGTCGCCCAGGTCGAAACGATCCAGGCGGCCTGGGACGAGGTATGCAGGGAGGCCGATCTGTCCGACGTAGAGCGCGCGGCCATGTGGCGGCGGCAGATCCTGAACCCCTACGCGTTCCAGGACCTACCGCCGCATCTGGCAGCCCTCGGGGCCTGACGGGGCGCCACTCGGATCGTGGAGCTACTCCCGCGAGGGCAGGTGTGCCTCGCCGGCATACAGGAGGATGGACGCCGTGCGATGCCGAAGCGGGCGCAACATCGGATCGACCGGTTCGAGCCGACAAGCTTTTGTAACCGTTTCCGTACCGGTCCCGAAGTCGTCTTTAGTGGCGTCCCGAGAGGCGCCCTCAAAAACGATGGAGCTTTTGGTGAAATACTTTCTCGCAGCCGCATTTGCCGCCGCGACCCTTTCCGGCGCCTCGGCTCACTCGAGGCTGGATGCTCACGTCCGCCCTCCAGCGGAAATGGTCGTCGCCGACGAAGCCATAGGCGCCGCGCCCGATGTTGCCGTCGGCTTCGGAGGCGCGGGTGAAATGCGCGACCTTCAGGGTCGGCCCTTGAGCAACAGCGCTCGCGGCAACGCGCAGTTCCCGGAGCGCCCGGCTGCGGCGCAGAACCTGGGCGGCACCTCGGGTGGCCCCGCCTACTGAGCTGCCAGATCTCCCGGACTGCCATGTCGGCGGCGTGGTTCGTTCGGGATGATCCTGCGGTCCTAGTCACACACCCCGTTTCGTGAGAACCTGAGACAGGATGTCGATCCGTTCCGCCATAGCACGCCTGTTCGCGGCCTTCGCCGTGATCGGCCTTCTCGCGGGGGCGTTTGCCGCTCCCTCGATGGCGCGTGCCGTGGTGGACATGTCCGCCTACGCGCCCGGACCTGCGACGGAACAGACCGCGGCGGCCATGCCCGACGACATGCCGTGCTGCGATCCCGAAGCGTCGGATCCGGACTGCCGCGACACGAAGGCCTGCCCGTTCGCCGCGCTCTGCGCGGCCAAGCTCCCGGTCGGGTTCATCGCGGTCGCGCCAGCGACTGGCGTCTCGGCCAGGGCAGAGCAGATGCCCATGCGGCAGGATCGCCTCCGGCCAAGTCTCGGCATCGCACCGCAGGGACTTCCTCCCAGACCGCTTTCCTGAGCAGGCCGACGGCCGTCGTTCGAGCCGCGTGAGTCAGCGCTCGGCTGCCGTCGAACGCCGTGGGCTGACGCGACTTCGATGGTCGCGACGCCGCGCTCACGTCGCTCCGGAACAGGAACCCGCAATGTCGACCCGAGCCTCCGCGCCCCTGGTGGGCGCACACCGCCCCATGGGGGCAAGCCTCTCCTTCCTCCCCGACATCGGGCTTGCTGAGGAAGCCCGATCTCCGAGGAGGGTGTCATGACCGATCAAAGCGAACTCCGCCAAGCGCCCGGGGGCTCTGCCGGACGAGTGCTTGCGTGGGTCTTCCTGTGTCTGCTCGTAGTCGCTGCGGCGCTGGTCGGTGCCGGTGCCGGTTACGGCTTGGCACGCGGAGCTTGGGCTCTCCCCGTCCAGATCGGATCCCTGCTCTCCGGCCCGCTGGCCGCTTGGTTGCCGAAGGGCGTCGCCGAAGCCCAAAGCATGCCGGCAGACCTCGAAGACTACGCCTTCGAGATCCTGGAGCCGCGGACGAAGTCCGGAGAGGCGCTGCTGAAGGTGCGTCTCGTCCGCAAGACGACGGCGACCCCGGTCCCGGACGCGGTCGTATTCGCGCGCCGCCTCGACATGGCTCCGGACGGCATTGAGACGATGAAGACGAAACTGGAGCCTCAGCCCAGTACGGATCGGAGAGAGCCCCTAGCTTTTGGGGCAGTAAGAGGAGGGGTGGATGTGTGCTGGACGGTTTGGCCAATTCAAGCGCAATCCGGATGTTCGATCCCTCACGGCCGCAAGCCTGCGCCGCCGATCTATTCCTAGCCGTCCCGTCGCAAACGATAACCTCTCAGGGGCGGCTAGAGCCACCAAACAGGCCTTCGCGCTGGCAGGCATGGCTGTTGCCGGCACCACGGCGCTGGTCCTCTCAATCCTAAGCCTCTGAGAGCCAGCACAGGGCGACATCCAAGCTCGCCTTAATGTTCATCCGAGGCCCAATGCTGCGGTTGATCTCCTAGCGTGTCACTACGATCTCGGCGAGTCCGATTGCCACGCCTTGCACAGGCGGATCAGAGTGGAGCACGGTCCTAACCCCTTGTCGGCACCGTCAGGATCGCGTACTTTGCGTTACAAAGTTTATTCTCTCGCAAAGGACGGCGTCGTGCAGGATCTCGATCGAGCCCTGGCTGACCTTGTGACGATTCGCGCCCAACTCGCACGGCAGACCACGTTTCGCGGGTTCGGAGCGGCCGCGCTTGCCATAACGGCCTGCCTTGCATTCGCCACCTCGCTTGCACAGAGCGCTTGGCCCAATCAACTCGCCGCTGAGCCAGCCGTCTACTTTGGTGTTTGGATCGCGACGGCTGTGGTTGCTGCGACCTTGATCGGTGTCGAGGCCTTGCGCCGAGCCCATCGGCTGCACGCGGGCTTGGCCGATGCCATGGTTGCGCAGGCGATCGAGGGATTTCTGCCGGCCGGGGGCACGGGCGTGTGCCTGGGCCTCGTGCTTGCCGGATGCGCGCCCGATCAGCTCTGGATGCTGCCCGGTCTCTGGCAGATCCTCGTCGGCCTTGGCTTGTTCGCGTCCGTTCGGATCCTCCCGCAGGGAGCCGTTCTGGGAGCTGTCTGGTACCTGATGGCGGGCTTTGCCGTGCTCGTCATGACGAGCACCACGCACTCCCTCTCCCCTTGGTCCATGGGCATCCCGTTTGCCATCGGGCAGGGCATTCTCGCCTGGGTCATGTACCGCCATGGGAGTGGCCAGGGAGGACACGATGGCGATCTCTGACGAGGCGGCGAACCGCTTCTCCTACGAGGGACTGGATCGGGTGATCCACGAGCGGGCTCGTTTGAGCATCCTCACCTCGCTGATGTCGCACCCGAAGGGCGTCGCTTTCCCCGATCTCAAGCGATTGTGCGATCTCAGTGACGGCAACCTCAGCCGGCATTTGGCCGTGCTTCAGGAAGCAGACCTCGTCAGCCTGGAGAAGGGTTATGAGCGGAACCGCCCGCACACGCTCTGCCGATTGACGCCAATCGGACGCAAACGCTTCCTCGACTACGTGGCCGTCCTCGAACAGGTGGTGCGCGACGCCGCTCAGGCTGCGAAGCCCGGGGCCGGGGAACGGCAGGCGACCGAGGCGGCCGTTTGCGAGCAGCCGGGTTAGGCAATCGGAGCGGCTCAAGAAGCTTCTTTCACAAGGCAGATCAGCCGATGCCGAGAGGCTGCGTCTCGGCCGAACAATCACGACCGGAGACTTTGTGATGCAAAGTAATTTCTCTCGTAAAAGTGACCTGCATGTCGCCATCATCATGGATGGGAATGGTCGCTGGGCGAGCCGGCGCGGCTGCCCGCGCAGCATCGGGCATCGAGCCGGTGTCGAGGCGATCCGACGTGTGGCCGAGGCTGCACCGGGTTGCAGGATCGCGACTCTGACGCTGTTCGCCTTTTCAAGCGACAACTGGAGGCGCCCCGCCGAGGAGGTCGTCGGCCTGATGGGCCTCCTGCGCGGGTATCTTCGGCGTGAAACCGGACGGCTCGCACGCTCCGGCACCCGCCTCTCCGTCATCGGGCGGCGCGATCGTCTACCGAATGGCATCCCCGAGGCGATCGCCCGGGCCGAGGTCGCCACCGCTGCCGGCACGAAGCTGCACCTGCGGATCGCCGTCGACTACTCCTCGCGCGACGCCATTCTCGCGGCAGCGGCGCGGCTGCGCGATGAGCCGGTCACGCGAGAGCAGTTCGGCCATCTGATCTCCGGCGAAGCCGGTGCATCCTCCGAGGTCGATCTCCTCATCCGCACGAGCGGCGAGCAGCGCCTCTCGGACTTCCTCCTGTGGGAGGCTGCCTACGCGGAGCTGCACTTTACGGATCGCATGTGGCCGGACTTCGGGGCGGACGACCTCGCGGCGGCCCTTGCGGAGTTCCGCTCGCGGGATCGGCGCTTCGGCGGCCTGCCAGCCTCCATCGCACCGGTGGCCGCGTAAGGCGGCCCCAATCTCGAACTGAGAGGTCACGCCCGTGAGGGTCCTGCTCGTCAACGTGCCCCATCCGGCCATCGGCAGCCGGATCCCGGACGATCACCTGCCGCCGCTGGGGCTACTTGCCATCGGCGGGCCGCTCATCGACGACGGCCACGAGGTTCAGCTCATCGATGCCGAGTTCGGGCCGATGCCGTTGCCCGCCCTCGTCCAGCAGATCGTGGAAGCCGCACCAGAAGCTATTCTGTTCGGCCATTCCGGATCGACCTCCGGCCATCCTGTCATTGCCGAGGTGGCGTGTGCGGTCGCCGACCACCTTCCAGGCGTGCCGATCGTCTATGGCGGCGTCTTTCCGACCTACCACTGGCGCGAGATCCTGGCGGCCGAGCCGTACGTGACTGCGATCGTGCGTGGGGAAGGGGAGGAGACGGCGCGCCAGCTCATGGCGGCGCTGGAGCGCGGCACGCCGCTCGGTGAGGTTGCAGGCATCGCCTACCGCGCGGGTGGGGAGATTAGGGCGACCCGCCCGGCCGGCGTCATCCAGTGCCTAGACGTATACCGGATCGGATGGGAGCTGATTGACCACGCGCGCTACAGCTACTGGGGAGGCAAGCGGGCTGTGGTCGTGCAGTTCTCGCGCGGGTGCCCCCACCTGTGCAGCTATTGTGGTCAACGTGGGTTCTGGACCCGCTGGCGCCATCGCGATCCGGTTCGGTTCGCTAAGGAGATCGGGCGGCTTCACCGCGAGCATGGCGTCGAGGTCTTCAACTTCGCCGACGAGAACCCGACCGTCTCGAAGAAGGCGTGGCGCAGCTTCCTCGACGCCCTGATCGCCGAGAGGATCGATGTCATCCTGGTCGGCTCGACGCGAGCCGACGATATCGTGCGCGATGCCGACATCCTGCACCTCTACAAGCAGGCCGGCTGCCAGCGCTTCCTCCTCGGTCTTGAGAGCACGGACAGCGCCACCCTCGACCTGATCCGGAAGGGCGCGACAAAGGCTCAGGACCGCGAGGCGATCCGGCTGTTGCGCAAGCACGGCATCCTTTCCATGGCGACCTGGGTCGTCGGCTTCGAGGAGGAGCGGGACAGCGATCACTGGCGCGGCCTGCGCCAGCTCCTTGCCTACGATCCCGATCAGATCCAGATGCTCTACGTGACGCCGCACCGCTGGACGCCCTACTTCCGGCTCGCGGAGCACCGCACGGTGATCCAGGCCGACCGCCGAAAGTGGGACTACAAGCATCAGGTGCTTTCCACACGCAATATGGCACCCTGGCGTGTCCTCCTCTGGTTCAAGGCGACCGAGATGATCGTCCAGATGCGCCCGAGGGCGCTCGCCCGGGTCCTGTTCCATTCGGATCCCGGCCTGCGCCACGCGATGCGCTGGTACACCCGGATGGGCCGGCGCGTCTGGATTCACGAGATTCGTGGCTTCCTGCGCGATCGGCTGCTCAAGCAGGGACCAAGCGTTCGAGCGTTCTGGGGTGGGTCACAAGACGCCGAGGAACAGGCTATGTCCGCCGCTTCTTCACCGGCCTCTGAGCGCGTGATCAGAACCCGCATTCAGGAAACGTTGATGGTAGATTCGTCTTAGAGCAGAAATTTCTGGCTATTGGCCTGCGATAGTGTGTGTCAGGCTGCCGACTATGTCGCCCTCAATCTCTCGTGCGAACGACATTTGGTCGACTGCAACGAGTTCACGTTCTGGCTTGAGGAGCCTGACCGCCGCACGGACATGTGCACTCGCAAAGGCTGCCTGCCGATCGGAGCGATCCACATCAACTACACGTGCTCGCAGGATCGGGCCTTCATGGAACGCTGGTACTGTTCCGCTGACACGCCAGAGGTAGAGAGGTCTCTGTGTGATATGGATCGCATCGCCCGAACGGCCGCTGGTCATGCTGCCAGCCCCGAGCTTGTGTTCCCTGGCCTCAAGTGGTGACGCGTGAAGGCCCGCCGAGGATGGGTAGCAAACGTTTCGTGCTTCTTCGTGTGTCGACGAAGCTGTCCTCCACCAAGTCACAGTGCGCCTCAATTACTCCTTCGGACGAGCTTGTGAATGGTCTGAAGCTCAAATGGAGCGTCCGTTTCCGCTATACGGAGAGTGCCCGCCCCCGGGAACAATCCGGATCGTCAGCAGCTCGTGCAGCCAAGCTTCCAAGGCGTGCTTCGCCACGATCACGTGATCGACGATGATGGCCGAGATTTGCATGTCGAGCCAGACTGAGACGGCCAGATTGGCAACGGCAAGCAGCGCGATCAGCCCTAGGTGCGAGGCGAGGATTCGAGGCTGGCCCTGCGGCCGGCGCACCACCATGCCGCCAATCAGCAGAAGCGCGATCAGTGGTGGGCCGATCAGCACCGGAACCAGCGCGAGCAGCCAAAGTATGGTTATGCGGCTTGGTCTCCAGCGCGAGGTCATCGCCCGAATGGGACCGGCGGTACCTATCAGTCGTGCCCGAATCGCGGCGCGAGCCTCCTCAATGGCCGGGACGCCGCCGCATTGTGCGCAAGTCAGCGCGCGATCGTTCAAGGGTGTCCGGCAGGCGGGACAGAGACGATGAACCGCCGATGCAAGCCCAGTCATGCGCCTCGACCATCCTGTCTGCGGTTGTAGGCAAGCGTCAGGTGCTGAGCGTCCAGGTAGGCTTCTGCCGCCGCAACTAAGTTCAGGATCCAGCCTAGTCCGTAGACCCAGAGCAGCACGACACCAGCGAGAAATGCGAAGCCGCGCCCTGCACGACCGTTATAGAATTGGCCGAGTCCAGGGATCATCAGCGACAGAATCGCCGCGTAGAGTGGACTGCGCGGACCTCGATGCACGATGCCGCCCGCCGCTGGTGTCAGAGCGAAGGTTTGATGGATCTGCACGCTGACTACCACGCCATCGCTAATCGCGGCGGTTACAGGCAATTCTGCTTGGGTCGGAATGAGCGCTCGCATGCGGTCGGGGGCCGCGAGGGAGCCGAGCACCTTGTCATGGCGCAGGGCAATCCAAGATTCAGAGGGTGTCCCGCCGACGAGCGGCGCGACCAGGGTGTTGGCAGAGACGCGCCCCTCGGCGACAAAACCCTTGATCATATGTCCGGTGTAGGGACCAAATATCTGATCGCCAGTATCTACCCGCCATTGCTGGTCGAGGGGATGCGGAGGGGGCGGAGCAGGATCCGCAAGAGCAGCAGCCGGGAGCATCATTGCGCCCAAGCTCTCACAGCTTGCCGTGCACGACGCGACTGCCAGCGACGATGTCGTGGAGTCCCTTCTTCTCGCGGTTCCAGCCCACCATGAAGAAGCCGATGTAGAGCAGCACTGCGCTGAGTATTTTGGCGAACTCGCGGCCGAATGCCTGCCCAATCGTGAGCGTGTGGCCGTCGCTGCGGCGAACGTAAATGCCGACTGCCCGCTTACCCACGGTCGCCTGCCAAGCCCCGGTTTGCATGATCACGACGTACGCGTAAGCCGCGAGGCTCGGCATGATCTGAAACGCCAGCGAAATGCCACGGCCGGTTCCTGGCCGTGGCAGGCCAATGACGAGTAGGAGGGCAGCGTAGACCATCGCCCCGATGACAAACATCACGAGGGTGTCGAGCACGAGCGCGCAGACTCGGATCCAGAACCCGGCGGGCTGGCCGATATGGCCCGCGCCGGAGCGTCGCATGGCGTCCGACAGGTCGACCCGCTGCTCAACGAACACCTGTCGGGGCGGCTTTGGCAGCATGGCGCTGCCCCCGGCACCAGCGGTGCTCGTGTCGCCGACAATGCCTCTCGGCGATGGTTCGGCCGGCGAAGCGCCGCCTCGCTTGCTGATCATATCTAGACGATGGCGGAATGGATCATTGAGGGATGCCGAACCCGTCATGCGATTACAACCTGCGCTGGAACAATCATCTTGCGTGTTCCGGCTATCAAGCTCAGGTCAAATGCATTGGCGCAAGGAGTTTCGTTTCGTATCAAAACAAATCTTGAAGACACACCTAAAATTCGCTTATCGCACAGTCAGCATGATATGATTCATTAATACACTGGTCTCACGGCGGCATCTTAGAGATCTGAACACACTATGCCCATCTGAAGAAACCATGAAAAGGTTGTTTCCGTTACGAGAGGATTTATCAGAATCTTAGCTTTCGTGGTCCTTCCACTAAGCTTGATTACGATATTAATAGTGGTCTCCACCTTGAATCCAATAAGGGTATTGTCTGGATGCTGGTTTTCTCACGTGCGATCTTATATCTCCCTGAAATCGCGTTGATCGGTATAGCCATCGCTTTTTTATTCTCGATCAAATTTGCGGAGGAAAGGCATGAGATCATCGGAATCTGCCTTTTTTGGCATGCCTCCTAGTTGCTCTCGTTGTGGGTTGGAATTTGCAGATGAACCGTTCAGGGTCCGGCGGCATCGAGGCGCACTACTACCGCTTCGTCACCGATCTGACCGTGGACGGCACGCCGCTGACGGTTGATGTCGTCGTAGGCTGCGGAGTGAAAATCGGCCGACCCATCGGCGGAGGAACTGCCGGAAGCCGTGCCGCTGCTGGCCGTGGGCCGCGACGGGTCGCCGGCTCCCGTGGCCGCGCTCGATCCCAGGGCCTTCGCCGTCCTCGCCGCCGTCGAGGCCCGGCACGCCGCCGACGACCCCGCGGTAGCCCGACTGTCGGAGCAAGCGGCCGCGGTCGCCGGCGTCGCGGCCGGCATCGTCCCCGAACCGTTCGAGCGCGGACACCTCGCCCTCTTCCCCGAGATCGCCGACGCGGTCGGCGAAGGAGGCCTCCATGCCCACGACCGGATCGTGATGCGCCCATAGCCGCCCCGCGGCCCTTCCACCTTTAGCTCGGAAGGAACGACGTCATGCAGACGCAGACGGCGAAGGAACGGGTGCGTCCGAGTGCACCGTTCCTAAAGAAGGACTCGCCGAGGTTGATCCCGTACGCCGGGAGCCCTCGCCACATGCGCCGGAAAACGGGTCTTCCCTCGACCCCGAAGAAGCAGCCGCCTCGCCAGCGACGCCAGCTGACCTCCGAACTCCGCCAGTGGTTCGCGGCCGAGATCGCCGTCTGGCCGGACGACCCGAAGCTCCCGCTGAGCTGGGAGAACGTCGTGGCAAGGGGATACGCCACCCACCACTGGACCTGGAGCCGGAGCGGCCTCGCGCGGATCCCGGAGATCGCGGCCGCCTTCGTCAACGCACGACGGAGCTGAGCGCCGGCTGGAACCGCATGCCCAGGGATCCGGAGCGCGCCGACGAGAAGCGCACCCGCGCGAGGTTGCTAGCGACCATCGCCGACCTGCAGGCCGAGAACGAGAAGCTCTCGCGGCGTCTGCGGATCTGGCAGAAGAGCGCCTATTCCCGGAATATCGCAGTCGAGATGCTGGACGAAGCTTGGGACGAGATCGACAGAGGGCAGACGGATCTCGAGCTGCGTGCGAGGAAGGGGCTCCCGATGCCTCAGCAGGGCCCACGCCCGCCGAAGAAGCGATGAGCCGGGGTGAGAGCGCCGTCGTAGATCCCGGCTTGCCTTTGACGAGTCTGATCTCCACATATATATGTGCAGAGCGAGGCGACGCCATGCGCAACACGACCTTCAATCTTCCGGAAGACCTGATCGCGAGAGCGAAGGCCTACGCCGCTCGGAATGGAACGAGCGTGACTGCCATCATCCGCGACCATCTGGAGGCAGTGACCGCCTCCAGGCCCGTGGAGGGGGTACCCGACGTGCTGACGGGCTACGCCGAAGGCCTCGTGACACGCGAGGACACTCTGTCCGCCCTCGGCCTGCGCGACTACGCGGAACTGCTCGTCGTTCTAGGCGACCACGATCTAGTCCCGCCACGCCCTCCGGAGCACGAGATCGAGAACCAGGCCGTCGCGTTCGAACGCCTCTGGAGGTCGGCGTGAAGCGCTGCACCCTCGTCGTTCCGGATGCCGGCCCGTTCAACAGTCTCTGGGTTGCCGACGAGCTCGAACTCCTGCTCAAGCTGGACATGCCGATCGTCGTCGTGGATGCCGTACACGACGAGATGACGAGCGATCCGGCGAACTACCTGAAGGATCGGGAGGTGCTGGACTTCATCGCGAACCATCAACCTCCGTTCGTCCGCGTCCGGACCGACATCTGGATGATGGAGAGCGAGAGGCGGCGGCGAGGCGAGAAGCCCAAGCGCAACGCCGGCGAGCTGGCGATCGCCGACTTCCTCTCTTCGGAGGACGGTCTGAAGCGCTACGTCCGGCATGGCGATCCGGTCCTGCTCCTCTACGAGGATCGCGACGTCCGCGTGATCAACAAGCCCCCCAACATGCATCTTCTCTCCACGGTCGGCCTCGTCAAAGGGCTCGAGCGGCTGAAGATGATCCCGTCGGCCGACGACGTCATTCGACGGATGACGCACCCGACGGCTCCAGGCCGGCGTCCGACGGATGCGCGCGTGCTGACCGACCTGCCGGATGGAACGGACGAGCCGGCGGCGACCGGAAGCAGCTGGACGCCATGAACGGCTTGTCCGGACGCGAGATCGGGGAGCGGCACGTCACGGCCCTTCGCGCCTGGCTCGATGGCCTCGAAGCTGCCGGACAGCTTCTCCCGACACGGAACGGCCGGATCAACCTCTCGGCCATCGCGATCGCCTGCGGGTTCGACCGCCAGACCCTCTACAAGAACCCCGCCGCCAAGGCGCTTCTCGAGGAGGCCGAGGGAAGGCCGCAGACAGATCGGCGGGACCGCCGCATCCTGCAACTCGAGCAGCACAACGCCGCTCTCCGGGCCGAGGTGCGGGGGCTGCGCGAGCAGCTGGCCCGCTACCGTCACGTCGAGGACGTCATGATTTCCGGACGCGGCGTGCGGAGCTGAATTCCGTCCCTTGGTGGGATCGGGAAGAGACCGTCCCTCGGAGCCGACCTGGGTTCCGAAGACCACCGCGCGCAGTGGAGGTGAAGGGGTCGCGAAGCGACGCTTGCGCTTGCCCCTTCGCCGGAACGAGCACGGTGGTACCCTGGCTCGGTCGGCGCGGGGCTCCGTCCTCCGCCTTCTCCGTGGAGTTGCCTTGGTGGCGATGGAATCCGGACGCGAACGGACTGCCATCGTCAGGCATCTGGCCGAGGATCCGGCCTTCGCCGGGATCGGCTACGCGACCGCGGGCCGCCTGCAAGTGGCACTGGGCGACGATCTCCCGCGGGTCCTGGACGACGGCGACGTGGCGCGGCTCGCTCGGGTGATCGGCTTCGAGCGGGCTGAAGTTCTCGTCGAGGCATGGCGCAGTCGGCAGGCCGAGGGCGATGTCGTCGTCTGGCTGACCGAGAACGGCTTCGAAGGCAGGCTTGCCCGGAAGGTCGTCGCGCTCTGGGGCGCGGATGCCGCCATTCGTCTGCGCGAAGATCCCTGGCCGATGATGGCGGTCGCGAACTTCGCCGCGGTCGACGCGGCGGCTCGAAGGCTCGGCCTCCCGCTGGATGCGCAGGCCCGGGCGGTCGCCGCCGTCGAGGACGTGCTGTACCGCCGCCTGGACGAGCACCACACCTGGACGCTTCGGCAGGAAGTCGAGCGTCGGGTCGCAATCCTGCTCCGGAGCCCGATCAGGCAGGCTGCCGAAGCCGTCTCAAACGCCATCACGTCCGGAGCCGCCGTCGTCGGCGGATCGGGCCTCCAGCCCGCCGGCGCGGCCATGATGGAGGCGTTTGCCGTCGAGGCCGTCGCCGCCTTGCTGGCAGGGCAGGTTAGCGAGGATCTGATAGCCCGGGACGTACGGTCTGAAGAGGTCGACGCTTGGCTCGATCGGGCGGCGGCTGCCTCGGACTTCGAACTCGGCGAGGAGCAGCGTGCGGCCGTTCACCTGGCGCTCACCAGTCGGTTTGGACTGATCGTCGGCGGAGCGGGGGTCGGCAAGACGACTGTCCTGAAGGTGATCGTGGCCGCCTCGGAGCACTTCGGCCGCGCGGTCCACCTGATGGCGCTCGCCGGCCGCGCCGCCGTCAGAATGACCGAAGCCACCGGCAGGAAGGCGTCGACGATCGCGGCGTTCCTGAAGGCCCTGGATGCGCATCAGCTCGCCGTCGGTCCCGAAGCCCTGGTCGTCGTCGACGAGTGCTCGAGGCTCGACTTGCCGACCCTCTATCGGATCCTGCGGGCCATGCCGGCCAGCGGACGCCTCCTGCTGGTGGGCGACCCCGGCCAGCTTCCGCCGATCGGCTTCGGCCTCACGCTCCACTCTCTCGTCCAGGTCGCAGCGGCCTCGAAGATCGAACTGCGGACGATCCGGCGCCAGACCGCGGCTTCGGACATCCCGGTGGTGGCAGCGGCCGTTCGCGACGGCCGGCTCCCCGACTTCGGCGCCTTCCATCCTCAGGTCGGGGGCGTCTCGCTGATCGAATGCCGTCCGGAGGAGGTGGCCGAGCGCGTCGTCGACGTCGTCGCCGACCTCGGCGGCGTCGCAGCCGCGCGCATCCTCTCGCCCCTGAAGGCGGGCCCCAGCGGCACCATCGCCATGAACGCCCACTTCCACCGGATCATGACGTCGGCACGCCCGGCAATGACCTGACCGGCTGGCTTTGGACCGGGCTGATTGAGAGGATCAGCCAGGACCGAAGGAGTCGGACATGCGGCGAGTGAACCGCTCCGAGTTTTCCGGAGGCCGGTTGGTTTGGGTCAGGCAGCCAAGGCTCGTACCTCGGCTTGTGCATAGTAGCGTGCCTCCGCCTCGGCAGGAGGGATGTTGCCGATCGGTTCGAGCAGCCGACGGTGATTGAACCAGTCGACCCATTCGAGCGTGGCGTACTCGACCGCCTCGAAGGTGCGCCACGGCCCGCGCCGGTGGATGACCTCGGCCTTGAACAGGCCGATCACCGTCTCGGCCAGAGCATTATCGTAGCTGTCCCCGGCGCTGCCGACGGAAGGCTCGATGCCTGCCTCGGCCAGGCGCTCGGTGTAGCGGATGCTCACATATTGCGATCCGCGATCTGAGTGACACACGAGGCCGCTGCCGGCGAAGGGGCGGCGCTCGTGCAGAGCCTGCTCCAGGGCATCGAGCACGAAGTCCGCCCGGGCCGAGCGCGACACCCGCCAGCCCACGACCCGGCGGGCAAGGACGTCGATCACGAAAGCCGCGTAGACGAAGCCGGCCCAGGTGGCGATGTAGGTGAAATCCGCCACCCATAGCCTGTTCGGGCATTCGGCCTTGAACTGGCGGTTGACCCGGTCGAGCGGGCAGGAGGCGGCCGGATCGGGAACGGTGGTGCGGACCTTGCGCCCGCGCACCACCGCGGCCAAGCCCATCGTCCGCATCAGGCGCGCGACCGTGCAGCGCGCGACCGCGATCCCCTCGCGGGCCAGTTGCCGCCACACCTTGCGCACGCCGTAGACGCGGAAGTTCGCCTCGTACACGCGCCGGATCTCGGCCATGAGCACGGCATCCCGCTTGGCTCGAGCCGGCAGTCTGCCGGGATCGGCCCGCCGCGCGGCATGAGCGTGGTACGTCGACGGGGCGATCGGCAGCACCCTGCAGATCGGCTCGACCCCGTAGGTGGCGCGGTGCTCATCGATGAAGGCGATCATGACCGGGACCGGCGGTCGAGCTCCGCCTGAGCAAAATACGCCGACGCCTTCCTCAGGATCTCGTTGGCCTGCCGGAGCTCGCGGTTCTCCCGCTCCAGCGCCTTGATCCGTTCGCGCTCGTCCGTGGTCGGCCCGGCTCGTACGCCGCCGTCGCGTTCGGCCTGTCTGACCCAGTTCCGCAGCGTCTCACCCGAGCAGCCGATCTTGGCCGCGATCGATTGAATCGCCGCCCACTGTGAACCGTGCTCGCTCTCATGCTCCCGAACCAGCCGGACTGCCCGCTCGCGAACCTCAGGGGAGAAGGGTGGAATATGCTTCGTCATGGCTCCAGTCTCTCAAGAGTTGGAGCCTCCGGAAATCCCGGAGCGGTTCAAGGGAGCGCGACCACGTCCGCTCCGTCACCTCAGCCGCAAGGTCGAAGTCAGCCTCCTTCCAATCACCTGCTGGTCCGATGACCAGGTGCAACCCCGCGCAGTGTTCCCGGGCTACCCTAACGACCACAGACCGGCTCTTCACCGCGTCGAACGCTTCGTTGAGGATCTCAGCCCAACCGGCACCAACCCACACCTGCGCATCGTCAGCGAGCCGATCCGGATAGCGCTCGCGGATCTCCGCTGCACCGACGCGAGGCATTTTCGGAGGTGCGAGCTTGCTTTCTACGGACTCCCGCCCAGCCGCGATGATCCGCCTGGCGTTGGTCTCGTCGAGATCCTTGCCGAGGTCGACCAGCTTGGAGATCTCTTGCGTGAGCCGTGCGCCTTCGGGCGTGTCGCGCCCCGCGGACCGGCGCTGTTCGATGCGCTTGCCCATCTCGTTGCGGAGGATGTCACGGGCAAGGCCGAGCAAGATGGCAGGCGGGATGACGGGATCCATCACCTCCCTCTCGCAGTCTGCGAGCGGTACGGTCAAGCGGACTGACAGGCGCTGTTGGACGCGCTGTCGGCGCCTCAGCCCTGATCTATTGACGCTAAGCAGGACGCCATACGGCCAGGCCGTTGTGTCGACGCCGAGCGGCTAAACGAACGCGACACCGACCTCTGAGCCGCGCCGCCACACCACGCTCACGGAACGCGCCTTCCGCAGCCCAAATGCGAGCTCGAAGCGTTCCGGCAGCAAGCCGATCGAGGCGAAGGCCAGCTTAGCCCCCGTCTCGGACTGATCCACGACCGTGCAAGCGACCTGACGACCGTTGGTGAACGTGGCCGTCCCGGGTACATTGGCGACGGTGCGAGCGGAACGGCGTCTCTCTTGCCCAGCGAACTGCATCCGGCTTGCTCTCAGATCGGCATTCTCAGCCGATCGGTACATTGCCGCACGTTGAGGATCGGTTGCAGTCACCGATTTCCACACCTGCCTCCGAGCACAGTCGTGGCAAGCCGCTCGAGGGCGGTGAGTGCTCGCCCTTCGGACGGGCGAGCAACGTAGAATCAGTTGGCTTTACGGCGTCCGCGGCCCTGCAGAGCCTCGACGGCCTCCGTCGCACGTCCGCCTGGGCGGCCGAGGCCGATGGACTTGGCGAGTTCCGAGCGCTGGGCGGCGTAGCTGGCGGCCACCATCGGGTAGTCGTTGGGCAGGCCATAGCGCTGGCGGTAGGCATGCGGATCAAGCCCGTGGCCCGTCAGGTGCCGCTTCAGGGTCTTGTAGGGCTTGCCGTCAATGAAGCTGACCAGCGCGTCCGGCGTGATCGACTTGCGGATCTGCGAGGGCGTGACCTTCTCGACCTCTTCCTCAGCGGCCTGAGGCGCGCCGTGCGTGAGGTTGTTCAGAGCCGAGTGCACGCTGGTGAGCAAGGCCGGCAGTTCGGCAACCGGCAGAGAGTTGTTGGTCACGTAGGCCGAAACGATGTCGGCTGCGAGTTCAACGAAGTCGGGTCTCTGCCCCTCAGTATTTTCTGTCACTTTGTAGATCCATAGCTTGTGCATCCCTCGTGCCGCGTAGAGCATCATTGAGGCAAGCGGATCAAGAGCGCTCAGTCAGAAAACATCGGGCAGCTAGAAACAATCTGCAACGCGGCATATGCTTAGGTCTGTGGTCGAGCCTTCGCCAAGCTGAACGGAAGGCATCCTTGACCTTCAATGGCCGCCGCACACTGCGTTGAGGCGGCCGTGCCACCAAGCATGATGCGCCTTGAAGTCACCAGCACCCTCTCGGTAGGTCGAGCCGACGTGTACACGAAGGGCCGCGCAGGTTTGCGGTGGCATGCTGTTGTAGTCGGTGAGCAGCGCCTGACTTACGGTGTCCAACGCGTGCAGCAGGCTCTTCGAACTTGCGCCGGAGACCTCCTCATCTGAGGGGTAGGCCACAAGGGCGCGAAAGGCGCGCTCGATTTCGTTAAGGTCGCCACTGGCGACCATGCCGGAAACATCCTTGATGTGCACGGCCGTGCCTCCTGAGACGCCCGAGCATCGGCCGAGGGCTAATGGGCCGACTACACACCAACGCGCAACTTGACGCTCAGATCACGCCCACTCAGAGCCTGTACGAATGCTCGATCTCCGGCAGGATTGTTGAGGGCGTCGCCATCTGGTCGGGAAGGTCCCGGGTAGCGGCGGCAGGTTGCCGGTTTGATCGTGCGTGATGCCGAAGGTGTTGGTCAGGTTGATGTCAAACCAAGAACAACGATCAGGGCTACATGGACGCGGTGCGCGCGCTCTATCACCGGCTGCGCGGACCCAGTCTCTGAGCGTCCCCTGCAGCCCCTTCGTTCGCCGCCGCGTTCAGGCATCACGGCGTGAGCACCGGAGGACGCGATGCTGACGCTCTACTCGTACCCAAGCCTGTTCGGCGTCGCGGACAACAACGGCTACGGCCTCAAGGTCTTCGCCGTCCTCAAGCTCGCGGGCCTGCCTTTCAGGCACGAGCACATCGTGGACGCCTCGGCCGCGCCGCGCGCGCAACTTCCCTACATCGTCGATGACGGCGAGACGGTCGGCGACAGCGACCGCATCGTCGCGCATCTCGCGAGCCGGCACGGCGTGTCCATCGATGCGGGGCTGAAGCCCGGCCACCGGGACATGGGCCACCTGATCAACCGCATGCTGGACGACCTGTACTGGGTGATGTCCTACTCGCGCTGGAAGGACGACCGCTTCTGGCCGGCGTTCCGCGATGCTTTGCGCCGCGAGCATCCCGAACTGACGGACGGGTTGCTCGGGAAGGCGCGAGAGTTCAACGCGCTGCGCTACCACTACCAAGGTATCGGTCGGTACGAGCCGGACGAGGCGTATGCCCGGGGCGCCGCCGACCTCCGGGTGTTGGCGAACTTGATCCCCGCGCGCGGCTTCCTGTTCGGGATCAATCCGACCAGCTTCGACGCCGCGGTCTACGGCTTCCTGGCCAACATCCACTTCTCCGAGATCGACACCCCGCTCAAAGCGTGCCTCTTCACGCAACCTAACCTGGTCAGGCACTGCGAGGCCATCCACAGCCTCGTCCGATGAGAAGCGGTCGGAGCGCCGTCGGTTCCGGATCCCGACCTACGCCCCAGGTCCCGGCCGTCGGGGCGGAAGCCCCCTGTCGAGGATCTCGTCGGACGGGATCTCAAACAGGACCCGGCCCGCCTCGTCCATCAACACCCCACCTGGAGGCGTTCTTCGACAGCGCGGACGACGTCGGGCGGTTGCCACCGTGGCTCTTCGTGTTCGTCACCGGCCTCGGCGGTTTCGCCCCCGCTCTGCTCTGATAGGACGATAGCTCCTCATGACCCAGTCAGCCCTTCTCGATCCTTCCGCCCGCGACCCGTCCTGGCTCGTGCTCGATGTCCGCGGTGAGGGAGAGTATGGGCAAGGCCACTGGTCTGGGGCGGCGCGTGTGCCTGTCTCCGACTGGGAGGCGGCCGCCAAGTAGGCGGACACGGACCTTGCCCAGGACGAGCACTGGCGAACGCTGATCGGCAATCTTGGGGTTGATGGCCGGCGGCTGGTGGCGGTCTACGACGACGGTCGCATGACTGAGGCCGCCAGGATCTGGTTCATCCTGTAGCATTTCGGGGACCGGCCGCCGTGCTCAACGGCGGCTGGCTGGCCTTGGTCGCGCAGCCGGCGTTCAGGCCCGAGACGGAGGCGGTGGTGCCGACGCCGGTCACGCTCGGTACGACTCCGGGCGAGCATGGCCTCTTGGGCCTCGTGACCCGTTGGGAACTCCGGGATCAGCTCGGGACAGACACGCAAGTATTCGACGCGCGCACGGCCGCCGAGTTCGCGGGCGAAGACCTGCGCAAGAACGCCCGCGGCGGTCACTTGCCGGGAGCTAGGCGCGTCGGTCATGCCGACCTGATGGCCGCTGAGGGCCGCATGAAGCAGCCCCAGGAACTGCGTGTAATGCTGGAGCGCGCCGGGTTCCGCTCGGGCGAGCGGATCGTCTCCCACTGCGACGGAGGAGGTCGCGCGGCCCTGGCGGCGCTTGCGGCCGTGCAGGCCGGGTTCACTCGGGTGTACGCGTGATACCTCAGCTTTTCCGACTGGGCGAAGGACGAGAGCTGTCCCATCGTGCGAGACGGTGAGAGCTGAGAGCCTACCAGGACCACCACCGCCAGGGCTGCAGGGACGGCGTCGTCAAGGTCCTCAGGAAGACCGTCAGTTTGCGAGCTGAGGATGCCCGCTGTCGCATCATGTGCGGACCTTTGGCTGCGTGGTCTCGAAGGCTCGGAAGTGGCGCAAATGGGCCCTGTGATCCGGTCTGTGCCGATGTCCGCTTCTGAGGTGCCAGCGAAGGCCGCCGAATGGCCGAGATGGGCGCATAGCTGCCGACTGGGTTTGGCCGTTTCCGGCTTGTCCACTTTGGGGCTTGGATCGTGAGAAAGCGGACGATTGGTGCGGTTCAGCTGAATGCCGCACAGTGACCCTACGCAGTCCCGCAGGGTGTTAGGGATTACGGCCTGTTACGGCATGAGCCAGTCGAGTGCAGCGGCAAGGCGGAGGACCCCGGTGAAGCTGGCGGCGGCCTTTTCGTAGCGGGTCGCGACGGCGCGCCACTCCTTCTCCCGCGCCAGAGGCGGCCGGTCTCCGTGAGCGAACTCTGCAGCCCGGGACGCGGTGGCGTCGGCAAGCGACGGACCGGTGCGCGGCCTGTCCTTGAGCCCGTACCTCTCGCAAGCGCCTGATTGTGCTCGAACAGTCGGCAGCTCTGGCCACAGCATGACGGAAAACGGGGTCGGTCTCCAGATCGTCCCGGCTCATAACCCGCCAATCCTCGACAGCCGGTACCATCACCCGCCGCCAACAACCCCGATCAGGTACTTCGAATTATCCAGATCCAGCTTAGCGACCCTGCTTTGGAGGGATCGTGAACTGACGGCTGATCTGCTGCACGAAGTTGCTCGAAAGCTTCCAGGCATAGAGCGCAGGCGCCGCTGCCAGGAGCCCCGGGGCCATCAGAAGCGGAAGGAGGTCGCCCGTTGGAATCCCAGGCGTGTTCAGGGACATCCATCCGCCGCTGGCGCCGCTGTTGCCGTCCTCTGGCTTGAACAGGACCCCGTCCGTCGGCGCGGCCGGCTCGTCCTGGAACAGGCTTGCCCGCGCATAGCCGGCGACCATGGTTTCCGTGAGATCCGGATTCGCGGCATGTTGCTCAGCGAGCATCCATCCGCTGGCGCCCGCAAAGGCCTCGCGTTGCGGGTTGCGCGCCAGGTCGAGCATGACGGCCGCGACCTGTTCGGGCGGGTGGACGGGATCAAAGGGCTTGACCTTGCGGCCGCTGTAGTTGGCGGCACGCTGCCACAGCGGCGTATCGATGGAGGCTGGCGAGATCACGCAGACCTGGATGCCGGGGAACTCCGTCAGCTCCTGGCGTAGGCTGTGCGAAAACCCGCGGATCGCGAACTTGCTCGCAACGTAGGCGGTGTGGAAAGGCGACGGGACCGCCCCCACCATCGAGGCGTTGTTGATCACGGTGCCCGAGCCGCGCTCGCGAAAATGCGGCAGCACCGCCCGAGTGCCGTTCACCGTGCCGAGTAGATTGACCTGGATGATGCGCTCGAACGCGTGCTTCGGCAGCTGTTCGAAACTGCCGAAAGCGTCGATGCCAGCGTTGTTGATCCACACGTCGATACGGCCGAAATCCGTCAAGGCACGCCCGGCGAGCGCTTTTACCTCGGTCTCTTCCGTGACATCGGTTACGAGGGCCGCCACCTGCGCGCCTGCAGCGCGGCATTCTACGGCCGTTTGCTCGAGCTGGGGCTGGCGCCGGGCTGCGATGACGAGCTTGGCGCCAGCCTCGGCGAAGGCGAGCGCCGTCGCCTTGCCAATGCCGCTCGAAGCACCCGTGATGACCACGGCCATCTCGTCGATTGGTTTCGCCACTCTGATGTCTCCGGCAGGAAGGGGTGAACACTAATCCGTGACCGTGAGCGGCCCCGCGCGCAGGAGTGCATCGAGAGCCCCGTTGGCGGTTCGCTCTCCGGCCTTCCACCGCTGCGTCAGGGTGAGGTCCGACCAGTCGTAGGTATTGACGCCGACCTCGTCCCCGGACGGCCAGGCGAGCCTGACGAGTCTGATGTCGCCGCATTCGGCATGCTCAACGGCCTGCCCCAGGTCCGGGTGGTCGCGAAGGTTCGCGGGCAGAAGATTCAAGACTGTTCTCAGGGCGCGACGGAGCGCCTCTTCCCGTTCCTGCGCCTCGAGCATGTGATGGCTTTGGGCGGCCATCAGGAGTTCTTGCCGGCGGATGATGGTTTCGGCGATGTTCCTGAACCGCTGACCGTGAGCGCTGAAGAGATCGACCGCGAAGAGGAGCGTATTGTTCTGGCGCTCTCGCTGCACGACATCGATGGGAAAGTTGGAGTGCAACCCCCCGTCCACGAACAACCGGCCGTCGATCTCGACAGGCGGAAACTCCGTCAGCATCGCCGCGCTCGCCAGAATGTGCTCCGGCCCGACTGCGCATTTATCCGTATCGAACAGGGCCTCGCCGCCGGTCTCAAGGTTGGTCGCGACCGCTGTGAAGCGCACATCGCCCCCGTTCAGCAGCTCGAAATCGACGAACTCCTCGAGCGACCGACGTAATGGGGCGAGATCGTAGAGCCCCAAGGCGGTGCACGGAGCGGGCCATGCATAGCCGGCCCAAACGGCGGGGTTGGGCGCGAACACGGCAGGCGAGCCGAAAGCCATGGCCTGCGCCTGCGCCAAGTTCCGCCGTGCGAACTCGCCCCAGGGCCCCAACCCCGCGACCCAGGCCGGTGTGGGCTGGGCGGCTTTCGTCCAAAAGTCGCGCAACGCCTCAATCCGTCGCTCAACCGGGTTCCCCGCGATGATGGCGCCGTTCACCGCGCCAATCGACGCGCCCACGATCCAGTCGGGGCGAACGCCCGCATTGTGCAGGGCACCGTAGGCACCGGCCTCGAACGCGCCGAGCGATTTTCCGCCCGCAAGCACGAGGGCGGTCCGCTCCGGCGGGGCTCCGCCGGTTACGGTGCGGATGCTATCCTTGCGCTTCTGCAGCACGCAGTGTTTCCTAGGGCTTCAGCACGACTTTGACGCAGCCGTCGAGCTTGTCGTTGAGTAGTCGGTACATCTCTGGTCCCTGGTCGAGCTGGACCGAGTGGGTGACCACGAAAGAGGGGTCGATCTGGCCCTCGCCGATCCGCCGCAGCAGCTCGCCACCCCAGCGGGGCACGTGCGTGAGGCTCGGGCGGATGGTGAGGCCCTTGTTCATCGCCGCGCCGAACGGGATCTTATCTACGAGTCCGGCGTAATAGCCCGGGACCGAGAGCGTGCCGCCCGCGCGGCAGACGTACATCATCTCACGTAGGACATGCGGGCGGTCGGTCTCCAGCATCACGGCCTGCTTGACCCGGTCGTAGACGGTGTCGAGTGTCGCGGTCGGGTGGGCCTCTAAGCCGACCGCATCGATGCATTTGTGCGGTCCCTTGCCGCGGGTGAGCTCGTCTAGGCGCTCGACGACGCTCTCCTCCTCGAAGTTGATTGCAATCGCGCCGGCGGCTTCCGCCATCTGCAGGCGCTCAGGCACCCGGTCGATGGCGATGACCTGTTTAGCGCCGAGCAGAATCGCGCTGCGCAGGGCGAACTGGCCGACCGCGCCCATGCCCCAGATCGCAACCGTGTCCTCAGGATCGATGTCGCACTGCAGGGCGGCCTGCCACCCTGTCGGCAGGGTGTCGCTGACAAAGAGCACCTGCTCGTCCGGGAGCCCGTCAGAGACCTTGATACAGGTCGTGTCCGCGTAGGGAACGCGCACGTACTCGGCCTGGGCTCCCTGATAACCGCCGGTCAGCTCCGATATGCCAAAAAGCCCCGCGACCGGACGTCCGAACGCCTTTTCGGCCAAGTCGTTGCGGCGGTTGGACCTTTCGCAAAAGGCGGAGTTGCCCCGTCGGCACTGCTCGCATTCTCCGCACACGATGTAGCAGGACACCACCACGCGATCGCCGACCTTCAGGTTCCCCACCTTGGGGCCGACCTCCGCGACCACCCCCATGAACTCGTGGCCGATGACGTGCGAGGCTTTCAGGGCTGGCACGAAATCGTTGTAGACATGCAGGTCTGTGCCGCAGAGCGCGCAGGACGTTACCCTCACGATGGCGTCGCGCGGCTCCTCGATGATGGGATCGGAAACCTCCTCGCAGCGGATGTCCCTCCGGCCGTGCCAGACGAGCGCCCTCATGACCTCACCCCCTTGGCTCAGATGCCGGCAGTCGACGCTGCTCGGCGTTTTCGGCCCACGTGCGACCCCTGCCGTGCTTCGAAGTGCCCACAGGCAGCTGTTCCGGCCACGAGAGACGATCGCAAGAGGACGGCGCGGAGCGGCAGACCTGCAGACCCGAGCGGACCTTGGAGGAACGTCGGTCGCGTGAGCTCGTTTCCGCGGGTTGTCCCTAAGGAGATCTCCGCAAGATCCGCGCAGGACCGGGTGGAAACGGTCAGCCTTGGTCCGGCTTCGGCCTAGAGGGCCTTGTTCTTCCTTGTGGCGCAGCAGGGTGGCACTCCGTCGGCTCTCGATTGGCCGAACAGCGCGTTTCGGCGGTAGGGGCAGGGATTGTCTGAAAAGCTCCGGAGAGCATGGCTCTAGTCGCCCACGCTCCTCGCCTTCGGCCGCCGCGGGGTGATCCAGCTACGTTCTTGACGACGTTATCTGAGTAAGGAAATCGCCAAGCGACAGGGCTGCGCCTGAAGCGGACACTCCTTCGCCTTCTGGCCGCTTGGCATCGGCCTTCGCAGTCGAGACCACCTCGCTTACGTGCTTGGCACCCTGCGCCGTCTGCGCACCGTCGCGATGAGTGTCAGCTCACTCTTCCAGCCGCTTTTGTCTCATTGTGTGTTGGGTCAACAGTGACACGAACCTTCTTCAGTTCTTCTGAGGAGCGCTGGTCTATGCCGATTAGATGGTCATCAGCCTCATCCACAGCACGAATGAGTTCATCAAGCTTCGCCTGGATCGCCGACGTGTCCTTTGCTCCTGCAACGAGGATGATCCCCGCCATGAGTAACGCGGCGATTGAGAGAAACAGATTGAACACGAGCGCCCAGTGATCGTTGAAGCTGAGCACTATTCCCGCCCCGAGACCTGCCGCTACAACGAAGCAGGTCGCCATGAAGCCGGCCGGTTTCGAAAGCCACGTGGCAAGACGTGTAATGTTGCGATCGACCATCAACAGGATGCGTCAGCGGGCGCTCGGGAAGGCCCAGGAGCAGCGCCGTGAACTCTTGCGCCACTGAGTTGCGCTCGCGCTCGATCCCAGCCCTGGCGGGTCTTGCACCGGTGAAATCATCATCGCCAATCTGGAGGAGATTTGCTGTCGCGCATGATACCGTGAAGTTCCGGAGCGTGGTTTGGGCTGGTTAAGGGGGCGAATGTCTTGGTTCATCGATGATGCGAGGCAGCGTCTCGAACTGGTGGAAGGGTGGCGGCGAGGACAGGGTCCACTCCAGGGTGGTGGCACCCTCGCCCCACGGGTTGTCCGCAGCCTGCTCTTTCGAGCGGAAGGCCAGGATCACGCCGATTACGAAGACGAACATGCCAAGCGCGAAGATGTGGCCGCCCCAGGTCGACACCAAGTGCCAGGGCGCGAAGGCATCCGGATAATCGGCGTAACGGCGCGGCATATGGGATAGGCCGAGGAAATGCATCGGGAAGAACAGGATGTTTGCGCCGATGAAAGCCAGCCAGAAGTGCAGCTTGCCGGCCCATTCGGGAATGACGTGGCCGGTATCTTCGGGAACCAGTAGTAGATACCGGCAAAGATGATGAACACGGCGCCGAGCGACAGCACGTAGTGGAAGTGCGCGACGACGTAGTAGGTGTCTTGCAAGTAGAAATCGACCGGTGCATTGGCCAAGACGACGCCGGTGACGCCGCCGACCGTGAACAGGAAGATGAAGCCGACCGCCCAGTGCATGGCGGCGGTGAAGCGGATCGAACCACCCCACATCGTCGCGATCCACGAGAAGATCTTGATCCCTGTCGGCACCGCGATCACCATCGTGGTGAATTCGAAGAACGCGGGTCTGAGCGAGCCCATGACCTTGAGTAGGAATGGCTGATGCGCCTCGCCTTCGAGTAGTGCGGCCGCAACTGACCTGACCGGTATTTTGGACCGAGCCGAGTGAGAGGCTACTGCCTGGCCGCTGCCATGGGTAGCCGGAAGGCCAGATCGTGGAAGCTGACGGGCGCGGGCGGCCTGTAGCCTAAGGATGAGTGCAGCCGGACGCGGCTGTATGTGTTCTGCCAGAGACTGATCACGATCTGCGCTTCCCTCAGTGAGTAGAAGATTTCCTGGCGCAGGCACTCGTCGCGCAGCTTGCCGTTGAAGCTTTCACAGTACCCGTTCTCCCACGGCGAGCCCGGCGCGATGTACTGGATCTGCGAGCCTGTCTTGGCGACCCACTTGCGCAGCGCCTTCGAGATCATCTCAGGGCCATTGTCGCAGCGGATGTGCTCGGGGATGCCGTGCAGGCACATGGCGTCGGCCAGCGCCTCGATCACACCCACGCTGTTGATGCGCCGCGCCACCTTCAGCGCCAGGCAAGCCCGGCTGTGCTCGTCGATCAGCGTCAGGATGCGCAAACTCCGGCCGTCGTGAGTCTGCCCCTGCACGAAGTCGAAGCTCCAGACGTGATTACGGTGGAGCGGACGCAGCCGCACGCAGGAACCGTCGCTCAGCCAGAGGCGGCTGCGT
>NZ_SMNT01000083.1 GCF_004348265.1 Methylobacterium segetis | reverse complement strand
GCGGGCGGCGGAGCCAGTGCGGCAGGCAAGCTCTCGCGCCGCTCCTTCGAGGTGATCGGCGGCCTCAACGGATTGTTCCGCTCGGTCGAGCCCGCCGTCGCGGGTTCGGGGGGCCAGAAACCCGGCTTCAAGCCGGCGGCGGCCGCGGATCCCGCTTCGGGGACCTCCGGCAGCCTCGCCGAGGGCGTGCGCCCGGCGGCCAGCCGCATCGAGACCCGCTGAGGCAATGGTCGTGACGAGTTTGGCGGAGAGACAACCGGGCGGTCCGCGCGCGCAGGCCGGGGCGGCGGGCCTCGGCGGGCGGGCAGCGGGCGCCGTGCGCGACTTCCTGCGCAAGACCTCGCGGGTCGGGCTCGTGCTCTACGCCCTCGGCCTCGGCGCCGGGCTCGGGCTCGTCAGCGCCGACTGGGCGACGCGGGGCCGCTACCCGTTCGGCGGCGTCACCGTCGGTCCCTGGACGGCGTGGCCGCGGGCGGGCGCCGCCAATGCCGACCCCTATGCCCGGGCCGTCAACGCGCGCCGGGGCGAGATCCCGCTCGCGGTCGGCGAGGGGCTGCTGCTCTCCGCGACGACGGACGACGAAGGCCGCGCGCTCGAGGCCGGCTGCAGCTACAGCATCGCCGGCCACACGCCGCCCGCGCGGGCCTGGACGCTGACGGTCACGGGCCGCGGCGCGGCGGAGCCGGGCCGGCCGGCCCTGCGCGGCGGCTTCACCTCGACCGAGATCCTGCGCGAGCGCGACGGGCGTTTCGTGATCGCCCTCGCCCCCGGGGCCCGGCCCGGGAACTGGCTCCCGGCCCCCGGGACGTCGGGGCCGATCCGCCTCGCCCTGCGCCTCTACGACACGCCGGTCGCGGCCGGGACCGGCTCGCTCGACCGCGAGACGCTGCCCGCCATCACGCGCCTGGGCTGCGGCGCATGAGGATCCGCTTTCTCTACGCGACGCTCTGCGGCCTCGTCCTCGCCGGCCTCGTCCACATCGTCACGGTGCTGGCGATCCCGCTCCTGTCGGATACGGACGCGCTCTCGCGGGCGCGGGGCAGCGAGAGCCTCGACCATCCGCAGCGCCTCTACGCGCTCTCGACCGCCGACGATCCGGCCCCGGCCGAGGGGTGGCTGCCGACCCCGGACCCGGCCGTGGCCCTCGGCGTCTGCGCCTACGACCTCGACGACGGCCCCATGCGCGTCTCGGCCCGCACCGGCGCGCAGATGCTCTCGCTCGCCGCGCACGGGCGACGCGGCGCCTTCTACGCCGTCACCGATCAGGCCGCCGTGCGCGGCGCCCTCGACCTCGTGATCCTGACCCGCAGCCAGTACGACGAGGCGCTCGCCAACGAGGACGACAACGAGCCGAGCCGCGACGTCCGCATCGTCGCGCCCGAGCGCCAGGGCTTCGTCACGGTCCGGGTGATCGCGGCTCTGCCGAGCCAGCGCGCGGCGGCGAACGAGGCGGTCCAGGCCGTCTCCTGCACGATCGACAGCCCGAGCGAGGAGCCGGGCAAGGAGCCCGGCAAAGAGCCCGTTAAGTAGAGCCGCCGAGAGGCGGGCACGCCGCGAAGTCAGGCGTCCTTCGTCTCCGGCCCCGGCTCCTCCTCGCCCGCCGGACGGTCGTCGTCGCGGGCGCGGTGAAGGAGGAAGATCGAGATCACCATCGTGATGATCAGGCCGGCGAGCACGCCGAGCTCGATCATGGAGGCCCGGAACAGGGCCTCCTTCTCGGCGGTCCATTCCTTGGCGTGCATGATCTCCGAGGATTGCAGGGTGATCACCAGCACCCGCCGGATCGAGGCGATCAGCCCGACGATGAGGAAGGGCTCGCAGGTGAGCCGTCCGGAGCGCATCGAGACCCGCACCGTATGCAGGATCTCGACGAGCATCAGCAGGAACAGCAGCCGGTCGACCACCTCCAGGAGCTGGGGCGCCTTGCCCAGGGCGTGGATGGCCTCGAAGGTCAGGCCGGCCGCGTCGATGAGGGCGAGGATCGCGGTCGCGGCGAGGAGCAGGCCGAGGACGGCGTAGATCGCGTGCTCGGTATGCTGAAAGATGACCGCCGACACCCGCGTCAGGCGGCCCTCGTTCTGCGAAGCCTCGGCCATCCCCGACCTCCCCGCCGTGACCATCCCGGGGAGATAGAGCGCGACGGCCGCGGGCGACGGGTCAGCACCCGATCGGCCGATCAAATCTCGCGTGAGGGGTCCCTCAGTGGAACAGGTGCAGGGCGTGCGGCGCGAGATAGCCGAAGCCCAGCAGCGTCATGCCCGCGAGCCCGAGCAGGCCGCCCGCGAAGACGAGGGCGACCACGCCCGTGATCACCTCCGCCGAGGCCAGCACGATGCCGATCTGGAACGCGGCCGAGGCCAATTCGTAATGGTGGTAGCGCTCGAGCGCCAAGTCCCGCTTCTCCTGCGCGGACTGCGCCTTCGCGGCCAGTTCCTTGCGGCCTTCGCCCGTCGAAGGCTCGGATTCCCAGCGGGCCAGGGTCTTGGCCCATTCCGCGCGCTTGGCCTGGACGGCCTCGGCGCTCGTGCCGGGCGGCAGCAGGGCCGCCAGTTCGTCGGTGGTCTTCACCACCGTGCCGCGGATGGTGCGGGCCTGGAAATAGGCCCAGAGATTCGAGGCCTCGATGTTGGCGCCGAGGGCGTCCGTCTGCGCCGCCTTGCCCAGCGTCTCACTGAAGGCGAGGAACAGCGCCAGGACCGAGATGAGCAGCGCGACGCGCCTGTTCGATCCCTCGACCGCCCCGTGACCACCCGACATGCTCCGCGCCCCCGTTGATTCGTTGCGGCCGAGTCACAGCCTATCCGGGGCCCGGAGGCAATGCGGCACGGCCGGGCACGCGCGAGGAGACCGAACCGATGCGGCTTCTAATTCTCGGATGCGGAGACGCCTTCGGCTCCGGCGGGCGCTTCCACACCTGCTTCCACGTGAGCTGGGCCGGGCCCGGCTTCCTCATCGATTGCGGCGCCTCGAGCCTCATCGCCATGCGCCGCTTCGGCGTCGATCCGAACGGGATCGACACGGTGTTCCTGACCCATCTCCACGGCGACCATTTCGGTGGCCTGCCCTGGCTGATCCTCCATGCTCAGCTCGTGAGCCGGCGAACGAAGCCCCTGGTGATCGCGGGCCCGGCGGGAACCGGCGAGCGGCTGAAAGCGGCCATGGAGGCGCTGTTTCCCGGCTCCAGCACGGCGCAACGGGCCTTCGCGGTGGATGTGGTCGAGATCGAGGCCGGCCGGCAGGACGTTTTGGGCGGCATCGCGGTGACGCCCTTTGCCGTGTGCCACCCCTCGGGTGCGCCGTCCCACGGCCTGCGGATCGAGGCGGGCGGCAAGGTCCTGAGCTACACCGGCGACACCGAGTGGGTCGAAGACCTGATCCCGCTCGGCCACGAGGCCGACCTCCTGATCGCGGAGGGCTACACGGTGGAGCGGTCGGTGAGATTCCACCTGAACTGGGCGGCCCTCGCGGCGCGGCTGCCCGAGATCCGGCCGAAGCGTCTCGTGCTCACGCATATGAGCCCGGAGATGATCGCGAACGACCCCGCCGGCCGCTACGTCGCGGCCGAGGACGGGATGGTGCTGGAGATCTGACGGGCTACTCCGCGGCCTCGACGAAGACGGTGCCGGCCCGCGGCAGGTCGAGCGTGTCCCAGGTCTCGGCCAGCGCCGCCGTCAGCCGGGCGATGCTCGCCTCGTCGTGGAAGGGCGAGGGCGTGATGCGCAGCCGCTCGGTGCCGCGCGGCACGGTCGGGTAGTTGATCGGCTGGATGTAGATGGCGTGGCGCTCCAGCAGATGGTCGGCCGCCGCCTTGCAGAGCTCGGCATCGCCCACCATCACCGGCACGATGTGCGTCTCGGTGTGCAGTACCGGCAGGCCCGCCGCCTCCAGGGCCGCCTTGGTGCGGGCGGCCTGGCGCTGGTGGGCCGCCCGCTCGGCCTGCGAGCGCTTCAGGTAGCGCACCGAGGCCCGGGCGGCGGCGGCGATGGCGGGCGGCAGGGCGGTCGTGAAGATGAAGCCCGCCGCGTGGCTGCGCACCGCGTCGCAGAGGATGGCGGAGCCCGTGATGTAGCCGCCGACGCAGCCGAAACCCTTGGCGAGCGTGCCCTCGATCACGTCGACCCGGTGCATCACCCCGTCACGCTCGGCGATACCCGCGCCGCGCTCGCCGTAGAGGCCGACCGCGTGCACCTCGTCGAGGTAGGTCATGGCGCCGTAGCGGTCGGCGAGGTCGCAGATCCTGGCGATCGGCGCCACGTCCCCGTCCATCGAGTAGACGCTCTCGAACACGATCAGCTTCGGCCGGTCGCCGGCCTCGATCAGCAATGCCTCGAGATGCGCGAGGTCGTTGTGGCGGAAGACGCGCTTCTCGCAACCCGAGTGGCGCACCCCCTCGATCATCGAGTTGTGGTTGTAGGCGTCCGACAGGATCAGGCAGTTCGGGATGAGCTTGGCGATCGTCGAGATGCCGGCCTGGTTCGAGACGTAGCCCGAGGTGAAGACGAGGCCCGCCTCCTTGCCGTGCAGGTCGGCGAGCTCGCGCTCGAGGTCGACGAGGGGCGAGTTGTTGCCCGCGATGTTGCGGGTGCCGCCCGCGCCGACGCCGCAGCGCTCGGCCGTGCGGGTCATGGCGCCCACGACCTCCGGGTGCTGGCCCATGCCGAGATAGTCGTTCGAGCACCAGACCGTGATCTCGCGCGCCGATCCGTCGGGCTTGCGCCAGTGGGCGGTGGGGAAGCGGCCGGCGATGCGCTCGATGTCGGCGAAGACGCGGTAGCGGCGCTCGCCGTGCAGCCTGTCGAGCGCGGCGCGGAAATGGCCCTCGTAATCGGTCCTGTTGCCTGGCGCGGAATTCGTGTCGGTGAGCGTCGTGTGCGCGGGCATCCGGTTCAAGGGCTCGTCCTTCGCGTGGCTGACCGGGGCTCCATGGCTCAAGTCCCATGGCGGCCCGGGGCGGAATCGTCGAGGAGGGCCCGCTCGTCCGAGCCCGCGAGGGGGTGGCCTTGGGATTCAAGGCCCAACCCGATCCCGCATCAGGTGAGGGTGTTTCCTTACGACCGTCTTGAGCGGCGGTCTCCGAGGAGAAGATACAGGCGGATTTGGAATCGGTTCAAGGTGCGTTGCGGCATTGCTGCTTTGCACCGTTCGGCATCGACGGGCAAAGGGCGGAGCCGGTCTGGCGACGATGGGTCGCGCGAGGCTTTCCGGTTAAGATCGGTTCGAGGGCGTCAGAGCATGACCACGCGCAACGACAGCGAACGGGCGGAGCGGCTCAAGGCCGCGCTGCGGGACAACCTGCGCCGCCGCAAGGCGCAGGGGCGCGGGCGGGCGGGAGGAGGCGTCGACGGAGGGCGCGCCGATCCGGAACTCGCGCCGAAGGACCCCGCGCCGAACGACCCGGCGCAGGAGCCGGGCGGGCGGCGCTGAGACGGCGCGCGATCGCTTCGTCGAATCCGTCCCGATTCCGCCAAAACTCGCCTATACGGGGCCGTAACGCACCGGGCGCGCACACGACGCGGTGCCCTTCAGGGGAATGACGGCGCACGAGACGGAGCCCGAGGACGGGCCGCGGGCGCGCGAGAGGACTGGAATGGACCGCATCCACATCACCGGCGGCACGCCGCTCAACGGCGTGATCCCGATCTCCGGCGCGAAGAACGCGGCCCTGCCCCTGATGATCGCGAGCCTGCTGACGGGGGAGACGCTGGAGCTCGTCAACGTGCCGCGGCTCGCCGACATCGCCTCGCTCTCGCGCATCCTCGGCAACCACGGCGTCGACCACATGGTGGTCGGCAAGCGCCCGGGGCAGACGACCGAGACCGGGCAGACCGTCCGGCTGACCGCCTCGAACGTCATCGACACCACGGCGCCCTACGACCTCGTCTCGACCATGCGCGCGAGCTTCTGGGTGGTGGCCCCGCTGCTCGCCCGCTTCGGCGAGGCCAAGGTCTCGCTGCCGGGCGGCTGCGCCATCGGCACGCGGCCCGTCGACCTGCTGATCATGGCCCTGGAGAAGCTCGGCGCGCAGATCGAGATCGACGGCGGCTACGTCGTCGCCAAGACGAAGAACGGCCTGCGCGGCGGCGAGATCAGCTTCCCCAAGGTCACGGTCGGCGGCACCCACGTCGCCCTGATGGGGGCGGCCCTCGCCTACGGCACCACGGTGATCGAGAACGCCGCCCGCGAGCCCGAGGTCGTCGACCTCGCCGAGTGCCTGATCAAGATGGGCGCCCGGATCGAGGGCGCGGGCACGCCGCGCATCGTGGTCGAGGGCGTCTCGCGCCTGCACGGCGCCCGCCACGAGGTCCTGCCCGACCGGATCGAGACCGGCACCTACGCCATGGCGGTGGCCATGACCGGCGGCGACGTGACGCTGGAGGACACCCGCGCCGACCTCCTGCACTCCGCCCTCGACGTGCTGGCGACGACCGGCACGGAGGTGACCTCGACGGACAAGGGCATCCGCATCCGCCGCAACGGGGCGGGCATCGCCGCCGTCGACGTGACGACCGATCCCTTCCCCGGCTTCCCGACCGATCTCCAGGCCCAGTTCATGGCGCTGATGACCCTCGCCAAGGGCCGTTCGCACATCCGCGAGACGATCTTCGAGAACCGCTTCATGCACGTGCAGGAGCTGGCCCGTCTCGGCGCCAAGATCCGGCTCGAGGGCGACCTCGCCGTCGTCGAGGGCGTGGAGCGCCTGAAGGGCGCGCCCGTGATGGCCACCGATCTGCGCGCCTCCGTCTCCCTCGTCATCGCGGGACTCGCGGCCGAGGGCGAGACGCAGATCAACCGGGTCTACCATCTCGACCGCGGTTTCGAGGCGCTGGAGGCCAAGCTCGGGCGCTGCGGGGCCGAGATCCGCCGCGTCCGGACCTGAGCGGGCGGCGGTTGCCGGACGGGGAGTGCGCCGCTACCTACCGGCCAGCCCTGTTCCAGCGCGCGACCTCCTTCGCGCCGAAGAGTACCGCAGCCAAGCCATGGAGCTCCTGAAGCTCGCCGCCCTCGACCCCGAGGATCTCACCGTCATCTCGGCCCACCTGCAGGACGCGATCCTGCGGGCGGGCGACCTGACCTATCTCGCCGCCGAGCACCGCTTCGTCCTCGTGGTGCGCCGCTTCGACTGGTCGGCGCCCGAGGGCGAGCCGCCGCGCCGCCGGCTCGCGGGCGTGCATTTCGAGCGGGTGCTCGGCGTGCGCACCCGCGGCATCGCGCCGGGACAGGATTCGGACGCGGCCCTGAGCCTGCTCGCCGTCACCTTCGAGCCCGGCGACGCGCCCTCCGGCACCGTGACCCTCGTCTTCGCGGGCGGCGCCGCCATCCGCCTCGACGTCGAGTGCGTCGAGGTGCGCATGAAGGATCTCGGACCCGTCTGGGAGGCGGACGCGCGGCCGGTCCACGCCGCCGGCGGCGCGCCCGTCCTCGGCGCGCCGACACCCTGACCCCGACACCTCGCCCGATTGGCCGCACGCCCGATGATCCGCCTCGACAGCACCCAACCCGATTTCGCGCAGGCCTTCGCGCGGCTCCTCACCGTCAAGCGCGAGATCTCGGAGGATGTCGACGAGACCGTCCGCGGCATCATCGCGGGCGTGACCGCGGGCGGCGACGCGGCCCTCGTCGACTACACCCGCCGCTTCGACCGGCTCGGGGAGGACTTCTCCCCCGCGCGCCTCGCGGTGACGGCCGAGGAGGTCGACGCCGCCCTCGACGCCTGCCCGGCCGAGGCCCTCGACGCCCTGACGCTCGCCGCAGAGCGGATCGAGGCGTTCCACAGGGCGCAGGTGCCGGATGACCACCTCGCCACCGACGCGCTCGGCGTCACCGCGGGCTGGCGCTGGACGGCGCTCGAATCGGTCGGCCTCTACGTGCCGGGCGGCACCGCGAGCTATCCCTCCTCGGTTCTGATGAACGCGGTGCCGGCCCGCGTCGCCGGCGTGCCGCGCATCGTCATGGTGGTGCCGACGCCGGACGGCCAGCTCAACCCCCTCGTGCTCGCCGCCGCCCGCGTGTCGGGCATCGACGAGATCTACCGCGTCGGCGGCGCGCAGGCCGTGGCGGCCCTCGCCTACGGCACCGAGACGATCGCGCCTGTCGCCAAGATCGTCGGCCCCGGCAATGCCTGGGTCGCGGCGGCCAAGCGCCGGGTGTTCGGGCAGGTCGGGATCGACATGATCGCCGGCCCCTCCGAGGTGCTGATCCTCGCGGATGGCCACGCCAACCCGGACTGGATCGCGGCCGATCTCCTCGCCCAGGCCGAGCACGACACCGCCGCCCAGGCGATCCTGATCACGGACAGCGCCGACCTCGCCGAGGCCGCCGAGGGAGCCGTCGAGCGGGCGCTGGCGACCCTGCCGCGGGCCGAGATCGCCCGGGCGAGCTGGCGCGATTACGGCGCGATCATCCGGGTGCGCGACTTCGAGGAGGCGGTGCCCCTCGTCGACCGGCTGGCGCCGGAGCACTTGGAGATCGAGACGGAGAACGCGGAGGCGCTCGCCGCCAAGGTGCGCAATGCGGGCGCGATCTTCCTCGGCTCGCACACGCCGGAGGCGATCGGCGACTATGTCGGCGGCCCGAACCACGTGCTGCCGACCGCCCGCTCGGCCCGGTTCTCCTCGGGCCTCGGCGTCCTCGATTTCATGAAGCGCACCACGATCCTGCGCTGCGACGCGCAGGCGCTTCGGGCGATCGGGCCGGCGGCCATCGCGCTCGGACGCTCGGAGGGGCTGGAGGGCCATGCCCGCTCCGTCGCGATCCGCCTGAACCTGTGATACCAGCGAGCGCGGGAACCGCGACGCCGGGCTGAAGCGGCGGGACCGGGATCCTGAGCTGCCGGCACGACGACCGGCGCGGAGGGGGGAAGCGTCCGCATGGCCAGCGAGGCGAAGGGGGAGGCGAAGGGCGCGAACCGGCTGGCGGCCGTCGCCCTCGACGAAGGTTCGATCGGCCGCGGCAATCCGGACCAGGAGCACGAGCGCGCCATCGCGATCTTCGACATCCTGGAGGAGAACCATTTCGCGATCCCCGGCCGGGAGGGGCCCTACGCGCTGACCCTCGGCCTGGTCGAGAACAAGCTCTCCTTCGCGATCGCGACGCCCGCGGGTGAGCCCCTCATCACCCACCTGCTCTCGCTCACGCCCTTCCGGCGGGTGATCCGCGATTACGAGATGATCTGCGAGAGCTACTACAACGCCATCCGCACCGCCTCGCCGACCCAGATCGAGGCGATCGACATGGGCCGGCGCGGCCTGCACAACGAGGCGTCGGAGACCCTGAAGCAGCGCCTGGAGGGCAAGGTCGAGCTCGACCACGACACGGCGCGCCGCCTCTTCACCCTCATCTTCGCCCTGCACTGGAAGGGCTGAGCCGCGTGAGCACGCCAGACCCGCGGCGAGATCCGCGCGTCGCCCGGGCCTGAGGCCGAACCCGCGATGGACGGGATCACGCCGAAGAAGAAACGGGTGCAGTCCGCCCTGTTCATGTGCAACTACAACGCCGTGCGCTCCCTCGCGGCGGAGGCGATCGCGCGTCACTATTTCGGCAAGTCGATCTACATCCAGTCGGCGGGGGTGCGCTCGGGCGAGCCGGCCGACCCCTTCATGATCGCCGCCCTCGACGAGATCGGCATCGACGCCGCCCGCCACAGGCCGCGCACCCTCGAGCAACTCGAGGAGTGGGAGGGCCTCAACTTCGACCTGATCGTGACCCTGGCCCCGGAGGCCCACCACGCGGCCCTCGAATTGACCCGGACGCTGGCGGCGGATGTCGAGTACTGGCCGACGCCGGACCCGACCATCCTGCAGGAGGGCAGCCGCGAGCAGCGCCTCGACGGCTACCGCGACGTGCGCGACGGCCTGATCTACCGGATCAAGAGCCGGCTGAAGGGATAGGATGTCCCAGGGGCCAGGGGGTCGCGGCGCGCCGCAGCCTCGCCCCGTCGGCGGCGGCCAGCATGGCGAGGAAGCCGAGGCCGAGAAGGGCGGCCTCGGCGACGAGCCGCAAACCCGCTGCCGGTCCCCCCTCGAGGCGTAGCAGGTGCAGCACCTCGTTGCCGACGAGCGCACAGACGGTGCCGGCGGCGAAGACGGGGAGCGAGCGCCGGCCGAGCCGGCAGAACACGGAATCCGGCCGTGCCCCGCGAATCAGGCGCACGAGCGGGGCTCGCGGCAGGGCGAGGACGAGATAGGCGAGCGCGACGAGCTGGGCGATGCGCAACGGCGATTGGTAGAGCTTGCTCGCACCCAGCCAGAACAGATCATGCCGCCGGTCCGCCCAGGCCGCTACCTCCGGCACGAGGCGGACGAGACACAGGGAGAGGATGAGGACGCCGGCGAGATAGAGGAGTGCGAGGCCCACCGCGAGGCGCGATCGAGGCAGCCGCACGCCCTGCCGGATCGCTGCACCGAGGGAGAGACCGAGAACGAAGACGAGTAGCCAGGGCAGGATTGGCAGGGTCAGCGGCTCGCCGCTCAGCCGGCAGGACGCGATCAGGCCGAGATGGCCGGCGACGAGCCAGACACCAGCGGCCGGCAGGAGAGGCAGCCACCAGCGGCGCGCCGCGAGCCAGACGAGGGGCGGCGCGAGCAGCATCAGCGCGGTGTAGAGCCGCAGGATCGCCGAGTAACCGATGCGGTGCTCGAAGGTGACGAGGCTCCAGACCGTCCTGAGGGTCGGGCCGTCGAAGCCTCCGACTTCCAGAACCTCACCTCGAAGGAATTCGGCGTGCAAGGCTTGCGAGCCGAATGCGGTGGCAAATCCCGCCGAGACCGAGATGGTCGCGACGAGGAGCGCGATATTGACGAGATAAAATTTCAGGGCGCGGCGCCATAGAACTGCGACGAGCTGATCTGGTTTTTGTTCTGTCGCTAACGATCCGTAGGCGAAAAAAACTGAAATCCCGGATAGCAGGACGAAAATGTCGGCGCTGTCGATAAAGCCGATGCTCGCGATCGTCAGAGCTGGGAGATCATGAAGACCAAGATGAGCTGTAAAGATGCTGATCAGACAAATTCCGCGTATCGCATCGATGCTATTCAAACGATCCCGCACCCCGAACTCCTTCTATTGGGCGAATGATTGCCGAACAGCTTGAATATTTATTCAACGGATTCAATCTTCTGACGTCATCTGTATGCGCCGGAATCTTTCAAATATTTTTATATTCAAGGTAGAAGATAGTTTTTCGTTCGATCCATAGTTGTGGGCAGGCGTCGGATGTTCGGAGGCAGGTCTCACAACCGACAGTTTTGCGGTCAGTTTTGGGAATGAGGTCTGCGAGGCCCGAATCCGCTCTCACCCGGCCGTGACGCGCCGGAGGGAGGTGACGGGCCCGTAGCTCTTCTCTCGGATCCGGGCGACGGCGACGGCGAGCGGCTCGACCGCGACCGCCATGTGGTGGCCATTGGCGTGAATCAGCCGCTCGCCGTCGAGCATCAGCCCGACATGGCCGCGCCAGAACACGAGGTCGCCCCGGCACAGGGAGCCGAGATCGCCGGGGGGAAGCGGTTGGCCGAGGGCACGCTCCTGCTGGTCGGCGTCCCGGGGGCAGGGCAGGCCGGCGAGTTCGAGGGCGAGTTGCACGAGCCCCGAGCAGTCGAGGCCGAGACTGGTGCGGCCGCCCCAGAGATAGGGCGTGCCGACGAGCCGCTCGGCGGTCGCGGCGAAGTCGGGCTCCCGCCACGCGATGGGCTCGCAATGGGGCGCGAAGACGTAGAGGCCGCTTTCGAGCCGCAGGTACTCGCCCTCCTGCCCCTCCGCACTCATCGCGGCGCCGAGGCCGAGATGACCCCGGTTCGGACGCTTCAGATCCGGCGCCGGATAGAGGAAGGTGCGCAAAGCCCGCACCCGGTAGGTCGGTTCCGGCTCGGCGCGGCCGAGAGCGTCCGCCGGCAGGTAGCCGACATAGCCGTCGTGGCGGAGCTGGACGTAGGCGAAGCCGTCCTTGACCTCGTAGACGCTCACCGCGTCGCCCATTACCGCCTCGGTGTCGATGCCGGAATCGCTGCTTGGCGCCCGGCGCAAGGGGGCCGAGGGTGCGCTGACCCGGTGCGGGACCCCTTCGACGTAGCTGGCCGCTTCGACGAGGCCCCGCAGGGCGACATCGGCGAGGTCCGGCCGGGCCGGGGTCAGGCGCGGATCGCGGGGAGGAGCCGGGTGCGTCATGGCGCTAGCCGTATCGCGGCGGGCGGATCCTCCGCAACCGGGCCTGCGCCCGCGGCCTCGCGCCGCAGGCGTGGCCGTGAGCGCCCAAACCTTATCCTATGCGTTGGCGGAGGCCGGCGGCTGGAATGCATCCTGCTTCGGCACCGGCCGTTGCACTGCACGGGCGAGAGCATCGCGTTCTGATGCAGTGCACAAATCCGTGCGATGGACTATGTTCGCGCGATGACGACCGTGAGCCGAGCCGTGAAGAAGACCTCGAAATCCCAGGCCGATCTGCCGCCGATCCGCGTGCGCCGGGAGCCGCCGACGATCGCCGAGGCCGTCTCCGCCGCGCAGGACCTCGCCGACGATCTGGAGCAGCAGGTGGAGATCGCGGCCGGCCTGATCGGCCTGCCGCCGGACGAGATCCGCCCTCACGTGCTCACCGCCGAGCGCAAGCCGGAACCCCGCTACGACCGGGCCCCGGAGCGCCTGCTGAGCCCGGCCACCCCGTCGCGCGCGCCGCGCACCGTCATCGTGGAGCGCCGCACACGGGCGCCGGTGGTGGTGGAGCGTCGCGGCCGCCCGCCCTTCGACGGGCGGCGCTGAGGCCTACCAGGCCAGGGTCTCGCCCCGGTAGTCGAGATAGGCGATGCCCGTGCGGCCGAGCCGGTCCTCGATGACCGAGACCATGCCGGCGACGCTCGTCTCCACGTCGATATCCGCCTCCGCGCCGCCCATCTCGGTGCGGACCCAGCCCGGATGCATCACGAGGACGCCGAAGCCCGCGTCGCGGTGCCGGATCTCGAAGCTGCGGGCATAGGTGTTCAGAGCCGCCTTGCTCGCCCGGTAGCTCTCCCAGCCGCCATCCTCGTTGAGCGAGACGCTGCCGAGGATGGAGCTCATCAGCGCGAGCGTCCCGGCGGGGCGCAGCGCGTCGGCGAAGGTCTCGGAGAAGCGGATCGGACTCACCGCGTTGGTGAGGTAGACCTTCGCCGCCACGTCGCGCGGCACGGCGTGAATCGGCTCGTGGGCCTGCGTGGCCACGCCCGCCACGACGAAGATGAGGTCGAAGGTCTCGGATCCCAGGCGCTCGCGGAGCGCACGGACCGCCGCGTCGTCGTCGATGTCGACGGTCTCGACGCGCACGGAATCCGAGGCGAGCGCGGCCAGGCCCGGGGAGGGCGAGCGCTGCGTCGCCGTCACGCGCCAGCCGCGCTTCGCGAAGGCCCCGGCAAGGCCGAGGCCGAGGCCGCGCGAGGCCCCGACGATGAGCGCGCTCTTCTGAGTGTCGGACATGGTGCAGATCTCCTGACGGGGCCGCCCGGCCCGGCCGCCGGCCCGATGGCGGGGCAGGTTGGGGCGTGTGCCCCTGCCGGAAAGGCGGGTGAGGACCGCGCCGTGCGGACGCGCACCCGCCTCAATCCGCCGTCTGAACCGACCAGGTGGCGTGGCGGATCCCCGGCGCCCGGGCGAGCGCCGCCGTCACCGCGTCGAGTTCCGCCCCCTCCACCGCCGTGGCGACGAGGGTGGCCACCACCTCGACCGCGTCCTCGCCGCGCTCCACCACCTCGATGCCTCCGACAGGGTAGCTCGCCGCCTCCAGGCGCTCCACGAGGAGGTCACGGGCCGGGCCGGCCTCCTCGGGCGCCGTCGTCACCTGGACCTCGTAGGTCGCCTCCGTGGCGCTCTCGTCGATGGGCGCGCGGTTGATGGTGTTGACGAGGGGGCGCAGCAGCGTGTTGCCGGCGAGCACCGAGACGGTGACGAACAGGGCCTCGAGGGGCAGGTCGGCCCCGGCGAAGGCGCCGACTGCGGCCGAGCACCAGAGGGTCGCGGCGGTGTTGAGGCCGCGCACGTTCATGCCCTCCTTCATGATCACGCCCGCCCCCAGGAAGCCGACGCCGGAGATCACGTAGGCCACCGTGCGGGTGCCGCCGGCCGCGCCCTCGAGCCGCATCCCGAGATCGACGAAGGCGGCGGCTCCCACCGCCACGAGGACGTTCGTGCGCAGGCCCGCCGTTCGCTGCCGGTACTGCCGCTCCGCCCCGATCAGGGTGCCGAGGACGAAGGCGACGATCAGGCTGATCGCGGAGTTCAGGGATTCCGGGAACGGCCCGGCGAGGAGCGTGCTCATCCGGCCTCCATGTCGGCGCTCGATGACGGAACCGTGACGGCTGGAAAGCGGGCCGCCCCCTCGGGCAAATTGACCGGGATGCGCCATTCGATTGCCCGCGGGATTGACGCCCGCCCCGGCCTGCGGGCACACCCTTCCGCAAGTCTATGGGCCGCCTAAGAGCCCGTGGGGAGACGTGCAAGGAGAAGTTTCGGATGCAGGTTCCGGTCCCTGCGGCGGGTGCGCGCTCATGAGCGGCGCCACCCTTGCCGAGCGCCCCGCCGCTGCCCAGGGCACGGCCGACGCGGCGTTGCGCGCCCGCATCCTCGCCCTGCGCGACGGGCTGGAGCACGGCCTGATCGGCTGCACCGGTCTCGTCGAGCGCCTGCTGATCGGCCTCCTCACCGGCGGCCACATCCTCGTCGAGGGTGCGCCGGGGCTCGCCAAGACCCGCGCGGTCAAGCGCCTGTCGGACGGGCTCGACGGCTCCTTCGCCCGCGTCCAGTGCACGCCGGACCTGATGCCGGCCGACCTCACGGGCACGACGGTGTGGCGCCAGGACAGCGGCACCTTCGAGTTCCTGGCCGGCCCCCTGTTCCACTCGCTGATCCTCGTCGACGAGGTGAACCGCGCGCCCCCCAAGGTGCAGTCGGCGCTTCTCGAGGCGATGGCCGAGGGCCAGATCACGGTGGCGGGCCACACCCACCCCCTGCCGGACCCCTTCATGGTGGTGGCGACCCAGAACCCGATCGAGCACGCGGGCACCTTCCCCCTGCCCGAGGCCCAGCTCGACCGCTTCCTCCTGCACGTCGTCGTCGACATGCCCGACGAGGCGTCCGAGCGGCGCATCCTCGACCTCGTCGAGGGCGAATTGAACCACCACGCCGAGGCGATGCCGGTGAAGCTGACCCTGGAGGAGGTGCGGGCGGCCCGCGAGGCGGCGCTCGGAGTCTACGTCTCGCCGGCCCTGAAGGACTACCTCGTGCGCCTCGTGGCCGGCACCCGCACGGATGCGGCCGCGCCGGACCTCCGCGCGGCGATCGAGCACCCCGCCTCCCCGCGCGGCACGCTGGCGCTGATGGTGGCCGGCAAGGCGCGGGCCTATCTGCACGGGCGCGACCACGTCATCCCGGAGGACGTGGCCGACCTCGCCGTGGATGCCCTGAGCCACCGCATCGGCCTCACCTGGCGCGCCGCCGCCGAGGGCCAGACCGCCCGCGGCATCGTCGAGGGTCTGGTCCGGCGCGTGCGGGCGCTCTGACCGTGGCCGCCTCGCAGGCTTCGGCGGGCGCGTTCTCCGACCATCCCGGCGTGCGCCTCTCGGGCGAGGCGCTGATGGGCCTGCGGCACCTCGCCCGCCGCGGCGTCTCCCCGGCGACGCGGACGCTGGCCGGCCTGCCCGGCGGCATCGTCACGAAGCGGCGCGGGCGCGGCTCGGAGCCCGACGACGTGCGCCTGTGGTCCGAGGGCGACGACATGCGCCACATCGACCGCAACGCCACCGCCCGCACCGGCATCCTGCATGTGCGCACCCACCACGACGAGCGCGACCGCGCCGTGGTGCTGCTCGCCGATTTCCGGCCCTCGATGCTGTTCGGCACGCGGCGCGCCCTGCGCTCGGTCGCGGCGGCCGAGGCGCTGGCGCTCCTCGGGTGGCGGATCGTCGGCGACGGGGGGCGCGTCGGCCTCGTGGTCGGCAGCGCGGGCGAGCCCGCCGCCCTGCGGCCGGCCGGCGGCGAGCGGGCGATGACCGCCGTGACGGGCGCGCTCGCCCTGGCCCATGCCCGTGCCCTCGAGGCGGGGGGCGACGACCCGCCCCTCGATCCGCTTCTGACGCTCGCCGCGAGCCTGCTGCCGTCCGGCGGCCACCTCGTCATCGCGAGCGCCCTCGACGCTCCGGGGCCGGATTTCGACCGGCTCCTCACCGTGCTGGCCGAGCGCCTCTCGATCCGCCTCCTCCTCGTCAGCGACGCCTTCGAGCGCGAGCGGCCCGCCGGCTACTATCCCTTCGCCACGGCGGACGGGCGGCGTGGCACCCTCGAGGGGAATGCGCGGAATGCCGAGGCCGTGAGCGCGGCGCGCCTCGCCGAGTATGCCCGCCGCGGCATCGAGGGCCTGCGCCTCGACGTCGAGGCGGGGCCGGAGGTCTACGCTCCCCTGATGGAGCGCCTCGATGCGGTCCTGTGAGGGAGAGGCGCCGTGACGCCCGCCGCCGAGACCGCCCCGAGCCTCGCCGACCTGCGCGGCCTGCACCTGCCCGCGAACGCCGCGGGCGCGATCCAGGGCGAGGTCGTCGCCGCGATCATCCTCGGCTTCACCGCCGCCCTCCTCGTCGGCGCCATCCGGTACTGGCGAGCCCGTCGCGGCAGCACGGTACGACGCGCGGCCCTGCGGGACCTGCAGGCGGCGCGGGGGCTGGAGCCCGAGGCGCGCCTCGTCGCGCAGGCGAGGCTCCTGCGGCGCACCGCGCGCACCCTCGACGGGGATGGGGTGGCGGACCTGCGCGGCGCCGATTGGGCCGCCCGGCTCGACCGGATCTTCGCCACCGACTTCTTCGGCAAGGGCGCGGGCCGCGTCCTCGTCGACGGGCTCTACGGCCGCCGCGCGACGCCGGACGTCGAGGCGATCGACGCCGAACTCGCCCGCCTCCTCGCGCGGATCAGGACCTGACGCCATGCCCGGTTGGCTCAGCGCCCTCGCCTCCTCGTTCGACCTGGCGAGCCCGCTCGCGCTCCTCCTCCTGCCGCTGCCGCTTCTGGCCGCCCGTCTGCTGCCCGCCGAGACGGCCGGCGGGAGCGGCGCGCTGCGCGTGCCGGCCTCGGTCGTGGCCCAGGCGCGGGCCGGCGCCGGCATCGCCGCCCGGGGGCGTACCCGCCTCGTCCTCATCGCGATCCTCTGGGCCGCCCTCGTCGCGGCGCTCGCCGGCCCCCGCCTCGTCCTCTCGGCGACGGCGCTGCCGGCTTCCGGCCGCGACATCATGATCGCGATGGACCTGTCCGGCTCGATGGAGCGGCGCGACTTCGACCTCGACGGCCAGACCGTGAGCCGGCTGGAGGCGGTCAAGCGCGTCGGCGCCGACTTCATCCGCCGCCGGGCCGGAGACCGGATCGGCCTCGTGATCTTCGCCAACGATTCCTACGTCGCGGCGAGCCCGAGCTTCGACACCGCCACCGTCGCGCACGCGCTGGAGGAGGCGACGATCGGCCTCGTCGGGCGCTCCACCGGCATCGGCGACGGGCTCGGCCTCGCCCTGAAGCGCCTCGCCCCCCAGGGCCCGGAGGGCGAGGCCGAGGGGCCGAGGACCGCCAAGGTCGCGATCCTGCTCTCGGACGGCACCAACAACGCGGGCCAGACCACGCCCCGCGACGTGGCGGAACTCGCCCGCGACCTCGGGGTGAAGGTCTACACGATCGCGCTCGGGCCCCGCGACCTCGCCAACGCCGAGGGCGAGCAGGACGTGGTCGATGCCGAGACCCTGCGCGACATGGCGACGATCAGCGGCGGCAAGGCCTTCCGCGTGAAGACCACCGACGACCTGATCGGGGTCGCGAACGCCATCGACGCGCTGGAGGGCGGGCGGGCGCAGGCCCCGCCCCTGCCCCTGCGGCGCGACCATTGGCCCTGGCCGGCCGCTCTGGCGCTCCTCTGCGCTGCCGCCCTCCTCGCGACGCGGAGGGCCGCATGAGCCTCGCCGAACTCGCGATCCTGCGGCCCTGGTGGCTCGCCGCGATCCCCCTCGTCGCGCTGCTCGCGCTCCGCGCCGCGTGGCGCTCGGCCCCGCTCGGCGACTGGACCCGGGTGGTCGACCCCGCCCTGATGGCGGCGCTCGCCCGCCGCGGCGCGGTGCTCGGCGGGCGCCGGCAGGCGAACCTCGCGGCGGCCGTCGCGGCCGGGATCATCGCGCTGGCCCTGACCGGGCCGGCGGTGGAGCGGCCGGATTCCGCGACCTTCCGCAACCTCGATTCCACGGTGATCGTGATCGACCTCTCGCGGTCCGTATCGGAGGGCGGCGACCTCAAGGCCGTGCGGCAGGCGGCGCAGGGAATCGCGGATGCGACGGGCACCCGCTCCGTCGCGGTCGTCGTCTACGCGGGCGACGCCTACCTCGCCGCCCCGCCGACGACCGACCGAGACAGCCTCGCCACCACCCTCTTCGCTCTCGACGCCGATACGGTGCCGGACCGCGGCAGCCATCCGGAGCGCGGACTCGCCCTCGCCCGCCGCACCCTGAGCGAAGCTGCCGTGGTGTCCGCCGACATCGTTCTCATCACCGACGGCGACGGCATCGGCGAGGCGGCGTCGCGCGAGGCGCGGGCGCTGCGAGACAAGGGCTGGCGCCTGCACGGCCTGTTCGTGCCGGCGGACAAGGCGCTGCCGCCGGGCTCGCCGAAGCCCGACCGGGCGGCCCTCGACGGCGTGGTCGGCACGGGCGGCGGCCTCGTCGCGGATGTGGGCGCCCCGGCCTCCGTCCTCGACGCGGTCGGTGCCAGCACGGCGCAGCACCTCGCCGCCGGCGGCTACACCGTGCTCGCCTACGCCGATCTCGGGCGCTGGCTGCTGCTGGCCGCGCTGCTGCCCGCCCTCCTCCTGTTCCGCAGAAGCGCCTGACGAGGAGCGTCCGATGCCGGCTGGATCCGCCCTGCACCTTCCCCGTCCCGTCGCGTTTCCCCGATCCTGGCGCCGCTCGGCCCGGATCGGCGGCCTCGCTCTCGCGGGTGCGGGCATCTTCGGCCTCACCCTCGTCTCGGAGCCCCGCACCGGGTTCGGGCGGCTGCTGATGGGGATCGGCCTGCCCGATCTCGCCGCCCGCGTGATCAGCGATCCGGCCTGGCGCGGGCCGGCCCTCTACGAGGCCGGCCAGTACGGGGAAGCCGCCGCCATCTTCCGCGACGGCGGCCGGCGCAATTCCTACAACCTCGGCAACGCGCTCGCCCGCCAGGGCGATTTCGCGGGCGCCGTCGCGGCCTACGACGCCGCCCTGCAGTTCAACCCGCGCGACGCGGACGCCCAGGCGAACCGCTCGCTCATCAGCCGCCTCCTCGCCGAGGAGATCGACCGCGGCAAGGGGGGCGGCATCGCCAACGCCTCGGCGCAGTACGGCGCCCGCTACAACAACACCGCCAACCAGGACCAGAACGACGACATCCAGGCCACGTCGAGCGGCGAGGGCCTGGCCGGCAACAAGGAATCGAGTTCCAGCGCCTCGATCCCCGGCAACAGCGCGGTCTCCCGGCGCGGCAAGGCCGAGCAGCAATCGCTCGAATCCGGCGAGGGGCAGGCCCGCGGCTCGGTGGGCGACGCGGCCGGGCGCGGGCGAAAGGGCGGCGGCTCGGCCATGGTCGCGGCGGCGCCCGAGCGCGAGGCCCGCCGGGTCACGAAGAGCTTCGAGGCCCACGAGATCCGGCCCGACCGGCTCTGGCTGCGCACGCTGCCGGACGATCCGGGCCGCTACCTGAAGCTGCGCCTCAAGGCCGAGCAGGCCCGGCGCATCGAGGCCGGCACCGCCATGCCGGCGGGGAGCAACCCGTGGTGAACCGCCTTCTCCTGGCCCTGACGCTGCTCTGCGCGCTGGCCGCCGGGCCGGCCCGCGCCGAGATCGAGCCCGGCGACCTGACGCTCACCGTCACGCCGGAGCGCAACGGCAATGCGGACCCGTTCGCGCGCGAGATGGTGCTGCTGCGCATCCACGGGGTCTACAAGCAGCAGATCCTGCTGGAGGAGGTGGTGCAGCCGACGCTCGCCAATTTCAGCTGGACGCAGCTCGGCCGCGATATCTGGTCCCGCACGAAGCTCCCCGACGGGCAGAGCGCCATCGCCTTCGACCGGGTGATCGCGATCTTCCCGCATCATGCCGGCGACTTCACCCTCGATCCGTTCGTGCATCGCCTCACCCTCAGCGATGCGGGCGTGCGCAAGGTGGTGGATGTCCGGTCCGCCCCGATCTCCCTGCCCGTCGCGACCTGGAAGGGCGCCGGCGGCCCCGACGCCAAGGAGCCCTGGTGGCTGCCGGCGCGCGACGTCTCGATCACCGATTCCTGGAGCCCGGACCCGGAGACCCTGAAAGTCGGCGAATCGGCCCGCCGGATCGTCACCGTCGAGGCGCAGGGCATGGTCGCCGAGGGCCTGCCGCCCCGCCCGGTCATGCGCACCCGCGGCATCCTCACCTTCGCGGGCCCCGTGAACCGCGAGACGATCATCACGCCGCAGGGGCCGGTGGCGCGGGCGACCTACCAATGGGACGTGAAGCCGGCGATCGACGAGATCATCCCGCTGAACGCCATCACGATCTCTTGGTTCGACACGGTCTCGCGGACCATGCGGGAGGCCGAGATCCCCGCCCGCCAGATCGGCGGCGGCCTGCCCGACCGCGAGGGCGAGGCGCCCCGCGCGGCCTTCGCCTCACCCTACGCGATCGCGGCGGCGGGGCTCGCCGCCTTCGGCCTCGGCCTCGCGCTTCTCGGCTACGGCGTCGGCGGTGGGGCCCGGCTGCGCCTCGGCGCCCCGAGCCGGCGAGCCCTCAGGCGGGCGGCGGCGGCGGGCGACGCCACCGCGTTCCGCTCCGCGCTGGGGCAGGGCCTGCAGGCCGAGCCCGGGCTCGCTCCGATCTGGCAGGGACAGCCGGAGACGGCCACGGCCCTCGCCGCCCTCGACCGGGCCGTCTACGCACCGGGCGGCAGCCCCGCGCCCGACCTCCGCCGCCTCGCCGCTCGTCTCTCCCGGCCGGTCCGGCAGCGGGGCGGCGCTCAGGAGTCGGATCCGCTGAAACCCCTCGACGGCGTGCCGGCTCCGCCCTGAGGCAGAGAACGCCTCTGCGAGAAGTCCCGCCCCGATTCGGCCAAGCTTGCCCGGCTCCTGGCCGCCCCCGTACGCTCCGCCCCGAGGCAGCCCTTGCTCACCCCGACCCGCCGCACCGCCCTCCGGGCCGGCTTCGCCGCGGCTGCGCTGGCCGCCGCATCCCGCTCTCCCCGCGCGTCGGATGCGGTTTCCGGGGCACGGCAGAGCCTGCGGCTGATCGAGGACCGGCTCGGGGGGCGCCTCGGCGTCGCCGTGCGCGACACCGGCTCCGGCCGCGCCCTCCTCCACCAGGCCGACGCACGCTTCCCGCTGTGCAGCACCTTCAAGGTGCTCGCCGCCGCCGCGATCCTGGCCCGGGTCGATGCGGGCCGCGAGCGCCTGGAGCGCACGATGTCCTACACGGCCGCCGACCTCGACAGCCACGCGCCGGCGACGGGGGGCGCCCTGCGGGAGGCCGGCCGGGATTCCGGCACGATGAGCCTCGCCGACCTCTGCGCGGCGGCCATCGTCGTCAGCGACAACACGGCGGCGAACCTGATGCTGCAGGCGCTCGGCGGCCCCCCTGCCCTCACCGCCTGGCTGCGCGGGATCGGCGACGGGACGACCCGCCTCGACCGGACGGAGCCGACCCTCAACACCGCCATTCCCGGCGACCCGCGGGACACGACGAGCCCCGCGGCGATGGCCGAGGATCTCGAGCGGCTGCTGATCGGGGACGTCCTCTCGCCCGCGAGCCGGGCGCGGCTCGAGGGCTGGATGGTCGCGGCCCGGACGGGACTGAAGCGACTGCGCGCCGGCTTGCCGCCGGATTGGGCGGTCGGCGACAAGACGGGCAGCGGCGACAACGCCACCGCCAACGTCGTCGCGATCCTGCGGCCGCCCCACCGGGCGCCCCTCGTGGCCGCCATCTACCTCACCGGCTCCGTGAGCACGGCGGAGGAGCGGGACGCCGCCCATGCCGAGGTCGGGCGGCTCTTGGCCGCGACCTTCTGAGGAGGTTCTCGATGTCGAAGGCCACCCGCGCGACCCAGGCCCTCGACCGGGCCGGCATCGCCTACAGCGTGCACGCCTACGCCTACGATCCGGAGGCGCCGCGCATCGGGCTCCAGGCCGCCGAGGCTCTCGGCATCCCGCCGGACCGGATCCTCAAGACCCTGATGGCGGAGGCCGACGGGAAGCCCGTCTGCGTGCTGGTGTCCTCCGACCGGGAGATCAGCCTGAAGCGGCTCGCCGCCGCCTGCGGGGCGAAATCGGCCGCGATGCTGAAGCCCGCGGAGGCGGAGCGGATCACGGGCTACCATGTCGGCGGCATCAGCCCCCTCGGGCAGAAGCGGCGCCTGCCCGTGCTGATCGACGAGGCCGCCCTCTCGGCGGGGCACGACGCGATCTACCTCAACGGCGGCGGACGCGGCCTGCAGGTGCGGGTGAGGCCGGCCGACCTCGTCGCCGTTCTTCAGGCCCGCATTACCCCGCTGACCTGATCGCGGGTTGACGATCCGTTTACCCTGACCCGGTCAGGGTGGCGCGTTCGTGGGAGGGCGTCATGGCGGGACGGGCGGATGCGGGGGCGCGACGCGCCGGCCTGACGGCCGCCCTGCTGCTCCTCGCCTGTGCGGGGGCCGCCGCCGCGGACCTGATCGAGGCCCCGCCCGTCCCTGAGCCCGGGCCGTCCGCGCCGCGCTACTTCCCCCGGGGCGACGGTTCGGACGAGGCCGTCGTGCTGGTACCGCCCCGCCCGCGCCTCTTCGGTTGCCGGCCCCGCCGGGTTCCGGTGCCGACCAACGCGCCGGGCGACCCGAGTTACGTCGGTTCGGCCTACGGCCTCTCGCGCCCGAGCTACTACGGCCTGACCCCGCCGCCCGGCATCGACGACCCTTACGGCCGCCCGCTCCTGCCCTATTGCCCCTGACGGCTCTGGCGCCGGAACGAGCCGGCCCTTAAGTCCTGCCGGCCTGTCCTGCCGGAGCCCTCCGCCGTGCCCGAATCCCCGCCCCCTCCTCCGGTCTGCCGGCGTCTCGCGGAACTCGCGCCGCTCCGCGCGCAGGTGGCGGCGTGGCGGCAGGCCGGCGAGCGCGTCGTGCTGGTGCCGACCATGGGCGCGCTGCATGCGGGCCACCTCGCCCTGATCGCCCATGCCCGCGAGATCGGGCAGCGCGCGGTGGCGAGCATCTTCGTCAATCCGACCCAGTTCGGCCCGAACGAGGATTTCTCGCGCTACCCGCGGGACGTCGAGGCCGATCTCCGGCTCCTGGCCGGGGCCGGCTGCGACGCGGCCTGGACGCCCGCCGTCGAGACCATGTACCCGCCCGGCTTCTCGACGCGGATCGAGGTCGCAGACCTCACGGAGGGCCTGTGCGGCGCCTATCGTCCAGGCCATTTCTCGGGCGTCGCGACGGTGGTGACGAAGCTCCTCAACCAAGTGCGGCCCGACATCGCGCTGTTCGGCGAGAAGGATTTCCAGCAATTGCAGGTGATCCGCCGCGCGGTGCGCGACCTCGACCTGCCCTTCGAGATCCGCGGCGTGCCAACGGTGCGCGAGGCGGACGGCCTCGCCCTCTCCTCCCGCAACCGCTACCTCTCGCCCGAGGAGCGGGCGCGGGCGCCGCGGCTCCACGCGGTGCTGGCGGAGATCGCCGCCGCGGCCCGAAGCGGGGGCGAGACGGAGCCGCTTCTCGCCCGCGGCCGGGCCGACCTCGAGGCGGCCGGTTTCGCGCCGGTCCAGTATCTCGCGATCTGCGACGCGGAGACCCTGGCGCCCCTCGCCCGCGTCGAGGGCCCGGCGCGGGTGCTCGCGGCAGCCTATCTCGGCCGCACCCGGCTCATCGACACTCTGCCGGTCTAGATCAGGCGTCGACGCCCCGCAGCGGGTGCGCGGCGAAGAAGTCGAGCATGGCGCGCGAGGCGTCGGGTCCCTGCGGATCGGTGTAGCTGCCCGCCGCGGAGCCGCCCGACCACGCATGGCCGAGGCCGCGCACCCGCCAATCCTCCACCACGACCCGGCCCGCCGCATCCGCGTAGCGGGTGCGGGTGTACGAGCGCCCGTCGCCGTGGACGGACCGGCTCTCGGCGTGCAGCGAGCCGGCTCCCGCCTGGGCCAGGACCTGATCGGCGTTGCGCGGGCTCACCGTGCCGTCCTCGTCGCCGTGGAACACGATGGTCGGCACGCGCAGGCCCTCGGCCGGGGCGCCGAAACCCGTCGGGGCGTTCTGGCCGGGCGCGCCGACCTGCATGGCCATGAGCGCCGAGGAGAGGTCGCGCGCGCAGCCGGCGGCGAGGCCCGAATGCACCCCCACTGCGGCGTAGAGATCGGGATAGGCCTGCGCGATGTTGGCCGCGGCCGCCCCGCCCGCCGAGAGGCCAGCGATGTAGACGCGCTTCGGATCAATCGGGCACTCGTCCAGGATCGCCCGGGTCAGGCCTGCGATGATCGCCGCCTCGCCCGCCTCCCGGCCCTGGTCGCCGGGCTGGAACCAGTTCCAGCAGCGCTGGCCGTTCGCCCGCGCGCTCTGGGCCGGGTAGGCGACGTAGAACCCCTCCGTCTCGGCCAGGACGTTCATGTTGGTGCCGGCCGCGAAATCGTCGGGCGACTGCGTGCAGCCGTGCAGCATCACGACGAGGCAGGCGCCGGCCGCCGGATGGCTCGGGATGAACAGCTTGTAGTCGCGCGCGCC
>NZ_SMNT01000082.1 GCF_004348265.1 Methylobacterium segetis | reverse complement strand
CGGCCCGGGCGGCGTGGTCGGCCTGGTCGAGGGGCGCGTTGAACATCACGTGCACCGCATCGCCGACGATCTTGTCGACGGTGCCGCCATGCTCCATCGCGACCCCGCAGAGGCCGTCGAGATAGGCGTTGAGCAGGGCAACCAAGGCCTCGGCGCCCCGGGTCTCGGTCATCGCGGTGAAGCCCTCGAGATCGGTGAACAGGAAGGTCATCTCCCGCGTCTCGCCGCCGAGCTTCAGCCGCTCGGGCTCGCGGGCGAGCGCCGCCACGAGGTCCGGCGAGAGGTAGTGGGTGAAGGCCGTCCTGAGGCGCGTGGCGTCCCGCTCGACGAGGAGGTGGCGCGTCAGCGTGGTGGCGCCGAAGCCGGCGAGGATCGCGCCGACGGGGAGGGTCGGGTCGAGGAGTAGCCGCTCGCGGGTGAAGGCGAACCAAGCGAAGGCCGCCGCGAGGCCGAGGCCGGCGAGCGCCGCCCCGCCCGCGAGGCGCAAGGGGGCGCGGGCGGCGAGCGTCACGACGAGAAGGGCGATCAGCCCGGCGGCGAGGCACTCGGCGCCCGCGGCCCAGAGGGGGCGCTCGAGGACGTGGCCCGCGAGCATCTGCTCGATCACCTCCCCGTGGATGGCGACGCCGGGCTCGAAGGCGTTGAGCGGCGTCGCGCGCAGGTCCGAGAGGCCGAGGGCGCTCGTTCCCACGAGCACGACCTTGCCGGCGACGTCGCGGCCGAGATCCGCGTCGACGGCCGGCTCCAGCAGGCGCCAAGCCGGGATGGCGTTCCGTGCCAGGGCTCCGCTGTGATGCACGCGGAAGGTCCCTTCGGCGTCGAGGGGCACGTCGAGGGCGCCGACGCGCAGGAGGTAGCCGGTGACGGGGCCGTCGGCGCCCGCGCGCTCCGTGCGCACGAGGAGCGTGTCCGCGCCCTGCGCGACCCGGAGGGCCTCCACCGCGAGTGCCGGCACGAGGCTGCCGCCGCGGGCGCTGAGAAGCGGCACCCGTCGCACGATCTCGTCCGACCCGGCCTTGAGCGAGAAGCTGCCGCGCCCGGCCGCCGCCGCGTCGAGGAGGGGCAGGTTCGGCACGGCCCCGGCGAAGCGGGCGACCGTCGCCGCGGGATCGCCGCCGATCAGGGCGAAGCCCGGCGCCTCCGGCATCCGCGCGCCGTTGTCCTGCGGGAGCAGCCCGTAGCCGAGGACGACGCGGCCGCGGGCGATCGTCTCGGCGAGCAGCCGGTCGTTGTCCGGCAGGGCGTCCGTGCCGGTCTCGACGCGCCAGCCGCGGGCCTCGCGCCATTCCTGCGCGAGGCGGGCGGGCGAGGTCCGGTCGGGCTCGGCGAAGACGGTGTCGAGGGCGATGGCCGCCGGTCCCTGCTCCTGGAGGGCCGCGACGAGCCGGGCGACGACCGAGCGCGGCCAGGGCCATTGCCCCACGCGGCGCAGGGATTCCTCGTCGATGTCGACGATCCGCACGAGCGAGTCCGGCCCGCCGCCCGCGCGAGGGGCGGCCCGCTGACCGGCGTCGAACAGGGCGAGGCGTGCCCGCTCGAACGGCTCCGGCACCGTGAGACGGGCCCCCATCAGGGCCGCCACCGCCGCGAGGCCGGCCAGGGCCGGCGCGAGCCGCCGCAGGAGGGCACGGCAAGGATTTCGCATGGATTCAGCTTCAAATTGTATTTGTCCCGCCCGTCATTCTGCGCGCGAGAACCGATGAATTCGTGAATCCGCAGGATCCGCCGCAGACCTCGTGAAGCCCTTTGAGGTTTGTTTAACGCCTGCGTGCCATCAGGACCTTATCGCCCGTGCCGCGGTCGAGGGACCCCATGCACGACCCCTACGCCCACATCACGCTGCCCGCCGGCACGATCCTGTTCGAGGAAGGGGAGCCGGGCGCCTACGCGTACCTGATCACGAGCGGCCGCATCGAGATCTTCCTGAGGCGCGACGGGCGCGAGATCCCGCTCGCGGTGCGGGGGGCGGGCGAGATCTTCGGCGAGATGGCGATCCTCGATTCCGACCCGCGCTCGGCCTCCGCCCGCGCGCTGGAGGATTGCCTCCTCGTGCCCGTGAGCGAGGCGCAGATCCGCCACCGCCTCTCCGAGACCGACCCGATCCTGCGCCTCTGCCTCGGCGTCGTGATGGCCCGCTACCGCGAGACCGCCTCCCTCCTCAAGGAGAAGGGCGTCGTCGCCCGCCGGGACGCGCCGCCCGCCGGTCCCTCGCCGTCCGCGCAGGCCGATTTCGACGCGGCGATCTCCGCGGTGGTGCTGGAGCGCGAGCTGCGCCGCGCCCTCGACCGGCGGGAATTCGAGCTGTTCTTCCAGCCGATCGTCCGCCTGGGCGGCGAGCAGCTTGCCGGCTTCGAGGCGCTGATCCGCTGGCGTCATCCCGAGCGCGGCCTCGTGCCGCCCGCAGCCTTCATCCCCGTCGCCGAGGAGAGCGGGCTCATCGTCGACGTGACGGACTGGGTCGTCGCGGAGGTCGGCCGGGTGATGCCGGAGATCATGCTGGCCGGCCTGCAGAACGTCGCCGCGGTGGACGGCTCCCTGTTCGTCAGCGTGAACGTCTCCGGCCACGATCTCGCCCGTGCGAGCTTCCCCGGCATGATCTGCGAGATGCTGCGCACGACCGGCATCGCGCCGGGCAGCCTCAAGCTCGAGATCACCGAGAGCACCCTGATGCGGGACCCGGGGAGCGCCGCCGATGCGCTGACCCTCTGCCGCGCGAGCGGGATGGGCATCGCCATCGACGATTTCGGCACCGGCTACTCGTCGCTGAGCTATCTCAGCACGCTGCCGATCACGACCCTCAAGGTCGACCGGGCCTTCGTGCGGGCGATGCTCTCCGAGCCGCGCGACCGCAAGATCGTCCAGACCATCCTGCGGCTCGCCGACGAGATCGGCATCCCGGTCGTCGCGGAGGGCATCGAGGAGCGGGAGGAGGCGGTCGCGCTCGCCGCGATGGGATGCGCCTACGGCCAGGGCTACCTGTTCGGCCGGCCCGTGCCGCTGCCCGAGACGCTCGCCCTGATCCGCTCGTGGAACGGGATGGAGCCCGTCGCCCACCGCCTTCCGGCGGCCTGACGCCGCCCCACCCACAGTGAGCCGAAGGGGACCGTCGTGCTTCGCCTCCCGTCGTTGACCCTGTTCCTCGCCCTCGCGGCCGGGAGCGCCGCGGCCGCCCCCGCGCAGGTCGGCCGGGTCGACAAGGTCGAGCGGCAGGCGGTCGCCGTCCTCGACGGCCAGCCCCGCGACATGACCCTCGGCGGGCCGGTCTACTTCAACGACATGATCCGCACGGGCGGCGCATCCCGCCTCGAATCGCAGCTCGCGGACGGGACCAAGGTCACGCTCGGCGAACACGCCAAGATCACGATCGACGCCTTCGTCTATCGGCCGGGCCAGCGCGGGGGCCGGCTCGACCTCAACGTGGTGCGGGGCGCCTTCCTGTTCGTCGGCGGCAAGATCGAGGGGCCGACCGGCGGCAACGTCGCGATCAGGACCGCGGTGGGCACGCTCGGCGTGCGCGGCACCACGGTCTGGGGCGGGGCGATCGACGGCGGCTACGGCGTCCTCGTCCTCGACGGAATCGTCACCCTCAGGACCGGGCGCGGCAGCGTCACCCTGCGCAAGGGGCAGGGCACCATGGTCTATGCGGGCCGGCCCCCGCAGGCCGCCGCGCCCTGGCCGGAGGACCGCACGAAGCGCGCGGTCGCGACGATCAGCTTCCAGCCCGCCCGCTGAAGCCGGCTTAAGCCGGCGCGCGATTTTGGTTAAGGATCCTCCGCTAAGAACGGTTGCATCCGCGTTCTCCTCACGGGGAACGCCCGCTGCAGGGTTCGGAGGACATGGCGGTGAGTGAGGACGGTCCGGACATCCCAGCGCGCGACGCGCACGGCGCCGCGTCCGCCGAGGCTGGCCCGCCGCCCTGGGAGATCGTGCTGCCCGAGGAGGGCGCGACGGAGGATCTCGGCCGCTTCCTCGCCGAGCTACTCCGGCCCGGCGACCTCGTGGCGCTCTCCGGCGGCCTCGGCGGCGGCAAGACCACGCTCGCCCGCGCGCTGATCCGCGAATTGACCGGCGAGCCCGACCTCGACGTGCCGAGCCCGACCTTCACCCTGGTCCAGCCCTACGAGGGAAGGCGCGGGCAGGCCATCGTGCACGCCGACCTCTACCGCCTGCGCGGACCGGACGAGCTCGTCGAGCTCGGCTTCGACGAGTTGACCGAGGGCGCGATCACCCTCGTCGAGTGGCCGGAGCGCCTGCCGGCCCGCGAGGGCCCGGTCCTCACGGTCGACCTGGCGCTGCGGCGCGAGTTCGGCGAGGGCTCGCGCTTCGCCAGCATCGACGGCAGCGGCGGCATGCGCGCCCGCCTCGACCGGGCGCGGGCCCTGCGCGGCCTCCTCGTGCGGGCGGGCTGGGACGAGGCCGAGCGGATCCCGATGCAGGGCGACGCCTCCAGCCGCGCCTACGAGCGCCTGCGGAAGGCCGACGGCGCGACCGCGATCCTCGTGATCTCGCCGCCCCGGGCCGACGGGCCGCCGGTGCGCGACGGCAAGCCCTACAGCGCCATCGTGAAGCTCGCCGAGAGCGTGCACGCCTTCGTCGCCGTCGACCGCGGCCTGCGCGCGCTCGGCTTCTCCGCGCCCCGGATCTTCGGCGAGGATCTCGGCGCGGGCCTGCTGATCCTGGAGGATCTCGGCGCCGAGCCCGTCGTCGACGCGAGCGGGCCGCGGCCCGAGCGCTACGCGGAGGCCGTGCGGGTGCTCGCCAAGCTCCACGCCATGGAGCTGCCGAACGTGCTGCCGGTGGCGGAGGGCATCGACCACGTCCTGCCGCCCTACGATTCCGAAGCGCTGCTGTTCGAGGCCGAATTGCTGCCCGAATGGTACGCGCCCGCGATCCGCGGCGTGACCCTCGCGCCCGCGGCCCGGGACGACTTCCTCGCCCTCTGGGCCGAGGCCCTGCGCGGTGCGATTCCCGAGCGCCCGACCTGGACGCTTCGCGACTATCACTCGCCGAACCTGATCTGGCTGCCCGAGCGCGAGGGGCTGGAGCGCGTCGGCCTGATCGACTTCCAGGACGCCGTGCTCGGCCACCCGGCCTACGACGTCGCCTCGCTCCTGCAGGATGCCCGCGTCGACGCGAGCGCCGAGTTCGAATTGCGGCTGCTCGGCCTCTACGTGCGCGAGCGGCGCGCCCGCGAGCCCGATTTCGACATGCAGGGCTTCGCCCGCGCCTACGCGCTGCTCGCCGCGCAGCGCGCCACCAAGATCCTCGGCATCTTCGCCCGCCTCGACCGGCGCGACGGCAAGCCGGGCTATCTCGCCCACCTGCCGCGCATCGAGGGCTATCTCGCCCGAAACCTCGCCCACCCGGCGCTCGCGCGCCTGCGCCTGTGGCACGAGGAGCACCTGCCCGGCCTCGCCGCCCTGGTGGCGAGGCCCGAGGCTTGAACCCCACCCCGCACCGACCGGTCCCGCGAGCCCCCGCATGAGCGCGCACGTCACGAACCCGCCCGCCATCACCTGCGCCTTCGTCCTCGCGGCCGGGCTCGGCAAGCGGATGCGGCCGGTCACGGCGACGCTGCCGAAACCCCTCGTCGAGGTCGCCGGCAAGGCGCTCCTCGACCACACCCTCGACCGGGCGGCGGAAGGGGGCATCACGCGGGCGATCGTCAACGTCCACTGGCTCGCCGACCTGATCGAGGCGCATCTCGCCCGGCGCGAGGGCCTGCCGAGGATCGCGGTCTCGGACGAGCGTGCCGCGCTCCTCGAGACCGGCGGCGGGGTGAGGAAGGCGCTCGACCTCGTCGGGCCCGACCCCTTCGTGGTCTTCAACTCGGATTCCTTCTGGCTCGAAGGGCCAGAGCCGAACCTCGCGCGCCTCGTCGCCCAATGGGACCCGGCCGCGATGGACATCCTGCTCCTCGTCGCGCCGACCGCGACGAGCCTCGGCTACGAGGGGACGGGCGACTTCGTGATGGACCCGGACGGGCGCCTGGAGCGGCGCGGCGAGCGCAAGGTCGCGCCCTTCATCTACGCGGGCGTCGCGATCCTGAAGCCGGAGCTCTTCGCGGACGCGCCGGAGGGCTCGTTCTCCCTCAACCTGCTGTTCGACCGCGCCATCGCCCGCGGGCGCCTCTACGGCCTGCGTCTCGACGGCCAGTGGCTCCATGTCGGCACGCCCGAGGCGATCGCGGCCGCGGAAGAGCGGGTGCGGGCCAGCGCACAGGTGCCGTGAGGCCGCGCTTCATTGCGGAACGAAGGGCGAACGAGTACGTGTCATCCGTCCTCGGCGACAAGTGGCGATGGCGATCGGGAGGCGGGGCGACGACGTGATGCTGGCCGGCAGGTTTCTCCGCATCCCCGGGTTGGTCTCGACGTCCCACCTCTCCGGTTCGGGCGAGGTCGCGGGCGCGTCGGCGCACCGGGCGAGGGGGGCGACCTCTCCGGATCGAGCGAGCCCCTCACCCTGTCCCTCTCGGAACGAGAAGGGGCCCGCGCCAGATCAGGGGTGCCACGGTTCTCCATGACGGAATCCCGCGTCTTCACCATCCCGCCCGGCGCGCCCTTCCTGCCGGCGCTCGCCGAAGCCCTGATCGAGGGGCGCCTCGTCGGCGACCTCGGGAGCGATCCGCTGGCGCTCGCCGCCGTGACGATCTACGTGCCGACCCGCCGCGCGGCCCGGGCGCTGGGCACCGTGCTGGCCGAGCGCCTCGGCGAGGCAGCCCTCCTGCCGCGGATGATCCCCCTCGGCGAGGCCGACGAGGCGGAACTCGACCTCGCGGCGAACCCGCTCCTGGAGAACGGCCCGGACGCGCTCCACCCCTCGATGCCGCCGCTGGAGCGGCGCCTGATCCTCGCCCGCCTCGTCCAGGCCTGGGCCGAGACCGTCGACCGCAAGCTCCTGCCGATCGACGACGACGTGCCCTTCCTCGTGCCGTCCTCGCCCTCGGACGCGGTCGGCCTCGCGGCCGATCTCGAACGGCTCATGGACGCGCTCACCGTCGAGGGGCTGCCCTGGTCCGAGATCGGCAGCGCCGTCGAGGCCGAGTACTCGCAGTATTTCGGCCTCACCCTCGATTTCGTGCGCATCGCCGCCGAGAACTGGCCGAAGATCCTGGCCGAGCGCGGCCTCAGCGACCCGGTCTCCCGCGCCCGCCGCCTCGTCCTCGCCGAGGCGGACCGCCTGACGCGCGAGCGCCCAGCCGACCCGGTCGTCGTGGCGGGCTCGACGGGCTCCGTGCCGGCGACCGCCCGCCTGATCGCGTCGGTGGCCGGCCTGCCCCGCGGCGCGGTGGTGCTTCCGGGGCTCGATCTCGACCTCGACGCGGCGGGCTGGGACGGGATCGAGACCGGCGAGGGCTTCGAGCGGCAGATCGCCCACGGCCACCCGCAGGCGGTGCTGCACCGGCTCCTCGGCCCCGGCGGCCTGCGCCTGGAGCGCGGGGCGGTGACCGCCCTCGGGACGCCCGCGCCCGACCTCGCGGCGCGCGTGCGCCTCCTGTCCGAGGCCCTGCGCCCGGCCGAGACCACCGATGCTTGGGCGCGGATCGAGCCGGCCACGCGCGCGGACATCGCGGCCCGCGGCCTTGCGGACGTTACCGTCGCCGAGGCGGCGGACGAGCGCGAGGAGGCGCTGATCGCCGCGCTCGCCCTGCGCGAGACGCTCGAGAGCCCCGGCGCCACGGCGGCCCTCGTCACGCCGGACCGGGGCTTGGCAACCCGCGTCGCGGCGGAACTCGCCCGCTGGGGAATCGTCGCCGAGGATTCGGCAGGGCTCGCCCTCGCCCAGAGCTCGGCCGGGCGCCTCGCCCGGCTCGCGGCCGAGCTCGCCGCGGATCTCCACCCGGCCCGCCTGATCACGCTCCTCGCCCACCCGCTGGTGCGGCTCGGCCTCGACCGCGAGGACGTGGTGCGGGGCGCCGCCGCCCTGGAGATCGGCGTGCTGCGCGGGCCCGCCCCGGCTCCGGGCTTCGAGGGCCTGCGCCGGGCGCTCGATGAGGCGCGGAACCCGCGCGACGGCGAGCGCCGCCCCCGCGCGAAGCGCCGCCTCAAGCCGGTCGACTGGGACCTCGCCGAGGCGCTGGTCGAGCGGCTGGCCCTCGCCTTCGCCAAATTCCCGGGCGACGATGCCCGCGGAATCGGCGACCTCGTCGCCGTGGCGTGCCGCCACCGGGCCGCTTGCGACTGGCTGATCCTGGGGCCGGACGAGGCGCCGGAGGCCGAGCCCGACGCCTCCCTCGCCTGCCTCGACGCCCTGTTCGACGATCTCGAACTCGCCGATTCCGGCCTCCTGCCCGGCCGCTTCGGTGACTACCCCGCCTTCTTCACGGCGCTCGCCCGCGAGCGCGTGGTGCCCTGCGCCACCGCGGCCCCGCATCCGCGCCTGCGCATCCTCGGCCTCTTGGAGGCTCGCCTCCTCAGCGTCGACCGGGTGGTGCTCGGCGGGCTCGACGAAGGCGTCTGGCCGATGAAGACGGTCACCGATGCCTTCCTGAACCGGCCGATGCGCGAGCGCGTCGGCCTCAACCCGCCGGAGCGGCGCATCGGCCAGAGCGCCCACGATTTCGTGCAGGCGCTGGGCTGCCGCGACGCGGTGATCACCCGGTCCGGCAAGCGCGAGGGCGCGCCGACCGTGCCCTCGCGCTTCCTGCAGCGGATGCGCGCCTTCGTCGGCGAGGAGGTCTGGCAGGGAGCGCTCGGGCGCGGTCGGCGCCTCGCAGCCTACGCCGCCGCCCTCGACGGTGGCGCCGAGCCGCCGCAGCCGCGCCTGACCCAGCCGAAGCCGAAGGCCGACCCGGCCCTGTTCCCGCGTACCCTCAGCGTCACCGAGATCGAGACCCTGGTGCGCGACCCCTACGCCATCTTCGCCCGGCACGTGCTCGGTCTCGACCCGCTGGAGCCGGTGGCGGCCCTGCCGGGCGCGAGCGAGCGCGGCACCCTGATCCACGCGATCCTCGGTGCCTTCGCGCAGGCCCATCCCGAGACCCTGCCGGCGCGGGCGGAGGAGCTGCTCTTCGCCTTCGCGCTCAACGCCTTCGGTCCGATCCAGGACGTCTATCCGGAGCTCTACGCGGAATGGTGGCCCCGCTACGAGCGGATGGCGGCGGCCTACCTCCCCTGGGAAATCCAGCGCCGTGCGGACCTCGCCCGCGTGCATCCCGAGATCTCCGGGCGCTGGGTGATCCCGATGGGTTCCGAGACCTTCACGCTGCGCGCCCGGGCCGACCGGATCGAGTGGCGGCGCGACGGGGGGGCCTGCATCGTCGACTTCAAGACCGGGGCGCCCCCGAGCGCCCGCGAAGTCTTCGCGGGCTTCTCGCCGCAATTGACGCTGGAGGCCGCCATGCTGATGCACGGCGCCTTCGAGGGCTTGCCCGCGGTGACGGCGACGCCCGACCTCCTCTACCTGTACGCCTCCGGCGGCCGCAAAGCCTTCCATCCCGTGCCGGTCAAGCCGCCGCGCGGCGACGCGCGCCCCGTCGAGGCGATCGTCGCCGAGCATGCCGAGCGCCTGCGCGGACTCATCGCCCGCTTCCTCACCGGCGAGGCGGCCTACGTCTCGCGCCCCTACCCGAAATACGCCCGCGCCTACGGCGATTACGACCACCTCGCCCGGGTGCTCGAATGGTCGCTCGGCGGCGAGGAGGAGGGCTGATGTCCGCCCGCACCACCCCCGTCCTCGTCGACGCGCTGACGGTCGCCGCCCAGCGGCAGGCGGCGGATCCGCGCGCCTCCGCCTGGGTCTCGGCCAATGCCGGCGCGGGCAAGACCAAGGTCCTCACCGATCGGGTCGTGCGCCTCCTCCTCGACGGGGCCGCGCCCGGGCGCATCCTCTGCCTCACCTTCACGAAGGCGGCCGCCGCCAACATGTCGATCCGCGTCTTCCAGCGCCTCGGCCGCTGGGTGACCCTCGACGACGCGGCGCTCACCGCCGAGCTGACCGAGCTGACGGGCGAGCGGCCCTCGCGGACGATGCTGGAGGCGGCCCGCCGCCTGTTCGCCCGCGCGGTCGAGACGCCGGGGGGCCTCAAGATCGAGACCCTGCACGCCCTCTGCGAGCGGCTGCTGCACATGTTCCCCTTCGAGGCGAACGTGCCGGCCCGCTTCGTGGTCCTCGACGAGAACCAGTCCCGCGAGGCCTTCGCGGTCGAGACCGACAACGTGCTGGCCGACGCGATCGGCACGCTCCACCCGCACCTCACCGAGGCCCACGCCCTCGTGGCCCCCGAGGCGACGGGCGACGTCCTGCGGAAGGCCATCCGCGCCGCGATCCAGGCCCGCCACGTCCTCGGCGCGCGCGGCGGCCTCGATCCCCTGTTCTCCGCGCTCTCGGCCTCCCTCGGCCTCGCGGCGGAGGAGACCGCACAAGCCATCGAGGCGCGGATCCTCGACGGGCTCTCCGACCTCGCCGGGCAGGCGGACGCTCTGCGCACCGGCAAGAGCACCGACGAGGGTCTTGCCGACGCCCTTCTCGACGCGCGCCGCGCGCACGCTGCGGAGGATCCGGTCGGCGCGATCGAAGCCTACCGCTCGGTCTTCTTCACCCAGAAGGACGAGCCGAAATCGGCGAAAAGCCTCGGCACCAAGGCGGTGCCGGAGGGTCTGCGGGAGGCGCTCATCGCCGAGCGCGACCGGCTGGAGCGATTGTTCGAGCGCCTGCGGGCGGCCCGCGCCCATGCCCGGACCCGGGCCCTGTTCACGCTGGCCGCCGAGATCCACCGCCGCGTCGAGGCGCAGAAGGCCCGGCTCGGGGCGCTCGATTTCGACGACCTGATCCACAAGACCCTCGACCTGCTCTCGCGGGTCGGCGCCTCCTGGGTCCTGTACAAGCTCGACCGCGGCGTCGACCACGTGCTGATCGACGAGGCGCAGGACACCAACCCGCACCAATGGGAGATCCTGCGCCGGATCACCGCCGAGTTCGCGGCCGGCGAGGGCGCGCGGCGCGTGCGCCGCACGCGATTCGCCGTGGGCGACCCCAAACAGTCGATCTACAGCTTCCAGGGTGCCGAGCCCCGCGAGTTCGAGGTGACGCGCCGGGCCTGGGCGGGCGAGGCGCGGGCGGCCGAGCACGCCTTCGCCGATGTCGGGCTGACCCTCTCGGTCCGCTCGGCCCGCGGCGTGCTGCGGGCGGTCGACGCCACCTTCGCGGTGCCCGAGCATTATCGCGGCCTCTCCTTCGACGACGCGGCCATCGGCACCGTCCATTCCACCGCCCGCGGCGAGGAGGCGGGCGCGGTCGAGCTCTGGTGCATCGAGGAGCCGGCCGAGGAGGTCGAGCCCGATGCCTGGGCCGCCCCCGTCGACGCGCCCGAGACGAACGCCCCGGCGATCCGGACGGCGCGCCGCATCGCCCGCGCCGTGAAGACCTGGATCACCACGGGCGACGAGCAGGGGCGCCGCCGCTCGCCGGGCGAGATCCTGATCCTCGTGCGCAAGCGCGGCACCGCCTTCGAGGAGGTGATCCGGGCGCTCAAGGGGCTCGGCGTGCCGGTCGCCGGCCAGGACCGGCTCGACGTCGCCGCCCATATCGCGGTCAACGACCTCGTCGCGGCGGGGCGGGCCGGGCTCCTGCCCGCCGACGACCTGACGCTGGCCACCGCCCTCAAGACGCCGCTCGTCGGGCTCAGCGACGACGACCTGATCCGGATCGCGGCCCGCCGCGACCTGTCCGAGACCCTGGAGGACGCGCTCCACCGCCACGCGGACGCGGGCGACGCCGCCGCCATCCGCGGCCGCGCGGCGCTTGCCGGCTGGATCCGCCTCGCCGCCGCGCACGGGCCGTTCGGCTTCTACGCGGCCCTGCTCGGGCCGATGAACGGGCGCGCGCGCCTCGTCTCCCGCCTCGGCGGCGAGGCCGGCGACGCGATCGACGTGTTCCTCGCCTCCGCCGCACAGGCCGAGCAGGGGAGCGACGCGCCCTCCCTCGGCGGCTTCCTCGCCCGCTTCACGGGGTCGGCGGCGCGCGACGGCGGCCACACGGTCAAGCGCGACCTCGAGGCCGGCCGCGACGAGGTCCGGGTGATGACCGTCCACGGCGCCAAGGGCCTGGAGGCGCCGGTCGTGGTCGTCATCGACGGCTGCGAGCCCCTGGGCCGCAACGACCCGCCGCTCCTCGCCATGCCAGCGGGGGAGGGGGCCGCGCTGCCCCCCGTCTGGTCGAGCGCCCGGGCGCATGATTGCGCGGCGACCGCGGCGGCGCGCGCCGAGATCCAGGCCCGCGCCCGCGAGGAGCACAACCGCCTCCTCTACGTCGCCATGACGCGGGCCGCCGACCGCCTCGTGATCGCGCCCTACCGGGGCCGCACGGAGGCCGCCGAGACGGCGTGGTGCCGGATGATCGAGGCCGGCCTGGAGCTCCGGCTCGGCCCCGGCGAGACGGTCGAGACGGAATACGGCTCGGTCACCCTGTGGCGGGACGGCGAGGATGCGGGGCTGAGCCTCGCCGCCGCGCGGAGGGGCTCGGCGCCGGTGCCGCTGCCGGGCTGGCTGCGGGCACCGGTGGCGCCCGAGACGGATGCGGCGCCCCCGCTGAGCCCTTCGGGCAGCCTGCGGGGGGCGGATGGACGGCGCGATTCGGGGCGCCGCCTCGCCGATGCCGAGGCGCGCCGCCGCGGCGTGCTGATCCACGCGCTGCTCGAGCACCTGCCGCGGCTCGATCCCGCGCGGCGCGCGGAGGCCGCCGCCACCTTCGTGCGGGCGCGCGCACCCGGCCTGCCCGAGCCGAAGCGCCGGGCCATCGCGCAGGCGGCGCTCACCCTCATCGACGAGCCCGACCTCGCGCCGCTCTTCGCCCGCGAGGCGCGCGCGGAGGTGACGCTGTCCGGGCGCGTGCTGGCGGAGGGCCGCGAGCGCCCGGTCTACGGCCGGGTCGACCGCCTCGCGGTCCGCGACGGCACGGTGTGGCTGGCCGATTTCAAGACCGGCCGGCCGCCGGAAGGCGGGGCGCCGCTGCCGGAGGCCGACGCGGCTCAGATCGCCCTCTACGCGGCGCTCCTCGGCCGGGTCTATCCCGGCCACCGCATCGTGCCGATGCTCGTCTGGACCTCGGGCCCGGCGATCCGCCGCCTCGGCGAGGCGGAGATCGCGGACGCGCTCCGGGGCCTCGCGGTCAGCCCTCCCGGTTCTTCGGCGTGAGCTTGAGGACCTTGCCGTCCGGCCCGTCCGTGACCGCGTAGATCGCCCCGTCGGGGCCGACCTTCACGTCCCGGATGCGCTCGCCGAGGTCGATGCGCTCCTCCGTCACCACCTTGTCGCCGTCGAGCTTGAGCACCACGAGACCCGCGCTGATCAGGCCGCCGATGACGAAGTTGCCCTTGAAGGCGGGAAACAGCGCGGCGTCGTAATAGGCGAGGCTGGAGGGCGCGATCACGGGGTCCCAGTAATAGACCGGCTGCACCGTGCCGCCCGCCTGCGTGATGCCCTCGCCGATCTTCTCGCCCGAATACTCGATGCCGTAGGTCACGGTCGGCCAGCCGTAATTCAGGCCGGGCCGGGGCCGGTTCAGCTCGTCGCCGCCGCGCGGCCCGTGCTCGATCGTCCAGAGCCGGCCCTGGCCGTCCAGGGTCGCGCCCTGCACGTTCCGGTGCCCGTAGGACCAGATCTCGGGCTTGGCCTTCTCGCTGCCGACGAAGGGGTTGTCCTTCGGGGCGTTGCCGTCCGTGTCGATGCGGAAGACCTTGCCGAGGCCGCTCGACAGGTCCTGCGCCTGCACGCGCGGCCCCTTGTCCGAGCGCTCGCCGACCGTGACGAACAGCTTGCCGTCCGGCGTGAAGACGAGGCGCGAGCCGAAATGCTTGTCGCCCTCGTAGGAGGGCGTCTGCCGGAAGATCACCTTGACATTGTCGAGGCTGCCGCCGTCGCCGCTCTCGGTCAGCGTCGCCTTGGCCACGGTCGTCCCGTTGCCCTTCTCGCGGGGCTCCGCGTAGCTGATGTAGATCGTGCGGTCGTTCCGGAAGCCGGGGCTCAGCGCGATGTCGAGGAGGCCCCCCTGGCCCCGCGCATCGACCTTCGGCACGTTGGCGAGGGCGGCGCCGACCTTGCCGTCCTTGCCGACGATGCGGATCTTGCCGGCCTTCTCCGTCACGATCATGCGCCCGTCCGGCAGGAATTCCAGCGCCCAGGCGCTGGCGAGCCCCTTGACCACCGTCGCGACCTCGACCCGGGCCGCCTCGGCGGGCTTCGGAGCCCGGGTCTGGTTCGGCAGGAGCGGCTTGTAGCCCGTGTTCGGCTCCGCGGTCTCGGCAGGGGAGGAGCCCGCCGAGTCGCTGCTCGGCGCGGCGAAGGCGCCGCCCTCGACGCGGGAGGCCGGCGTCTCGGGCGCGGCATTCTGGGCGAGGGCCGGCAGGCTGAGGCTCAGCGCGGCGACGGTGGCGAGCAGGGTGGGATGGATGCGCGTCACGTGCGGTGTTCCTCCATGCGGTCCGCCTCGCCGGGGGCTTGGTCGCGGCGCGTCCGTGTGGACGGCTCGACAGGTCCCGGGCTTTAAGGCCGGTGCCGCCCGGCGGCGGCCGATGGGCGGGGAGATGGGGCGCAGGAGGGGTCGCGGCGAGGGTCGGGCGCCGCCACCGGGACGATTCGGCCCAGGTTGCGGGTCGGCGCGAGGCCGGGGACCAACCCCTTTCATGAGCCTGGGGCGTCTCTGCTCTGCCCCGGTTGCAGGGCGCCTTGACCCTCAGGGGGAGCGTCGCCAATTCTGCCGCAGTCGCGGCGAGGGCGCCCTGTGAGAGGTCTTCCGGCCGCGAAACCGGAAAGGGACTGTGATGGCGACGGTGAAAGTGACCGACGCGAGCTTCGAGCAGGATGTTCTCAACTCCGCCGAGCCCGTCGTCGTGGATTTCTGGGCGGAGTGGTGTGGCCCCTGTCGGCAGATCGGCCCCGCGCTGGAGGAGATCTCGGCCGACCTTCAGGGCCGCGTGAAGATCGCCAAGGTGAACGTCGACGAGAACCCGGGCATTGCCTCGCAGTACGGCATCCGCTCGATTCCGACGCTGCTCCTGTTCAAGAACGGGCAGCGGGTGGACCAGAAGGTCGGCGCCGCGCCGAAGGGCGATCTCTCCCGCTGGATCCAGACCGCCTCGGCCTAGGGCCGGTCTCCGACGGGACGCCTCGAACAGGAAAGGCCCGGCTCCACGAGCCGGGCCTTTCTCGTCTCTGCGGCCTGCCAGCGGGAGAAAAGCAAAAAGCCCGGCCTTGCGGCCGGGCTTCCTGGTTTCGAGACCCGTTGTTCGGCTTAGTAGGTGCCGAACTTGTAGTTGAGGCCGGCGCGGACGACGGCGAACTCGGTGTCGCGGCGGACGGTGCCGAACTGGTTGTAGACGGGGACCAGACCGCCAGCGGTCTGCAGGCCGCCGACGACCGGGAGCACGGTGCCCCGACCGCGATCGAGGTTCACGTACAGACCTTCGACCTTGAGCGTCACCGCCGAGGAGCGGAAGAAGTTCAGGAACGAGTCGGTCGGGAGCGCGTACTCGACGCCACCACCGGCAGCCCAGCCGGTGAGGAAGTCGCTGCCGCGGGCGACGTTCGCGAACTGGTTCAGGCGGCTGTCGCCCGAAGCGTAGGCGAAACCGCCGGTGCCGTAGAACAGGACGCGGTCGAAGGCGTAACCGATGCGGCCGCGAACGGTACCGAAGAAGTCGAGCGTGCTGAGCACGCCGTTCACCGGCACGAAGTTCGGGTTGATGACGGCCGCGTTGGTGGTGAACGCGTTGTTCCGGCGAGCGCCGAAGTCGAGGTACTGGGCGTCAGCCTCGATACCGACGACCACACCGGCGCCCGGCGTGAACTGGTAGTTGTAGCCGATCTGGCCACCGCCGGTGAAGCCGTCACGCTCCGCATTGCGGTAGGCGAGGGTGGCGTTGAGCGGCAGGATCGCGGCCGGAACGGCGGCGCCGCCCGGACCCGTCAGCGTGACGGGGTTGTTCGCCGTCTGCGTGAAGCCGTTGAGGTTCGTGTTGCCGGCGTCGAAGGCGTAACCGGCGTTGAAACCGGCGTAGAAGCCCGTCCAGGTGAAGACCGGAACCGGCGTGAAGATTGGCGGCGCAGCGCGGCGCGGCAGGTCGGCAGCGGAGGCCGCTGCGGTGAGCGCCGTGAAGGCGGCGAAGGTCGAGAGAAGCTTTTTCACTTTTTGATCCCCAGCATTATGCCCGATCGGTGGCGAAACTAAGGGATTTTCCACAGTTAAGATGTAGCGCTGAGGCCACACCGCCCGGCACTCGACAACTTGCCCGGCGTACCGGTGGAGAACGGGGATGACGGTTCTCCTGCGATCAGGCCGCCGGCAACCACAGTCCCGCTGCCGGCATCGAGCCGGATGCACTGCACGGTTGAAGTGTTCGGCGGGCGCTCGTCAGGTCGGCGGCGTGCCGTTCGCCGTCAGAACAGCGCCCGCGAGGTAGAGCGAGCCGCAGATCAGGATCCGCGGCGGCCGCTCGAAGGCGATGTCCCCGACCAGGGCGAGGGCGGCCTCGACGCTCGGCGCGGTGCGGGCGCTCAGGCCGACGCTGCTGGCGATCTCGGCGACCTCCTCGGCCGGGCGCGCCGCCATCTGGCCGGCGATCGGCACGGCGATCAGCGCCCGCGACAGCCCGACGAAATTGCGCAGGAAGCCCTCCGCGTCCTTGGTGCCGAGCAGCCCGACGATGAGGACGAGGGGGACGTCGCTGCGCTCGCCGAGATCGGCGGCGGCGGCGGCGAGGATGCGGCCGCCGTCGATGTTGTGGCCGCCGTCGAGCCAGAGTTCCGAGCCGACGGGGACGAGGGCGGAGAGGTGTCCGCGGCTCAGCCGCTGCAGGCGGCCCGGCCAGTCGACCTGCCGCAGGCCCGTCTCCAGGGCGGCCGTGCCGATATCCCCGAAGCCCGCCGCCCGCAGCGCCGCGATCGCGGTGCCCGCATTGGTGAGCTGATGGCGCCCGATCAGGCGCGGCTTGGGCAGGTCGAACAGGTCGGTCTCGTCCTGGAAGACGAGGCGCCCGCTCTCCTCGTGGACGGAGAAATCCTGGTTGCCGACGAGGATCGGGGTCGCGCCGACCGATTCGGCGTGGCGGCAGAGCACCGAATCGGCCTCGGCATAATCCTGGGCGGCGATCACCGCCGGGCAGCCGCGCTTGAAGATGCCGGCCTTCTCGCCCGCCACCGCCTCGACCGTGTCGCCGAGATACTCGGCATGGTCCCGCCCGATCGGGGTCACGACCGCAGCGGCGGGCCGGTCGATCACGTTCGTGGCGTCGACGCGGCCGCCGAGCCCGACCTCGAGGAGCAGCACGTCGGCCGGCGCCTCGGAGAAGAGCAGCAGGGCCGCGGCCGTCGTGATCTCGAACACGGTGATCGGGTCGCCGCGGTTGGCCGCCTCGCAGCGGGCGAAGGCGTCGGCGAGCCGGTCCTCGGCGACGAATTGGCCGCCGCCGATCGCCCCGAGGCGGATGCGCTCGTGGAAGCGCACGAGGTGCGGCGATGTGTAGACGTGGGCCGACAGGCCCCCGGCCTCCAGGATCGCCCGCATGAAGGCGATGGTGGAGCCCTTGCCGTTGGTGCCGGCCACGTGGATCACCGGCGGCAGGCGCCGCTCGGGGTGGTTCAGCTTGGCGAGCAGCCCCTCGATGCGCCCGAGCGAGAGATCGATCGTGCGAGGGTGGAGGGCGAGGAAGCGCGCCATCAGCGCGTCGGAGGAATCCATGTCGTGCGTCGCGCTCTCGTGTCGCGTCCTGTCAGGCCGGCTCGGGCACCGGGGCCGTGTTCGGGGCGGGGGCCGCCACGCGGGCGGCGTCCGGGGCCGTGTTCATGAGGAGGCCGCAGATCCGGGCGACCGTCTCCTTCAGGGCGTGCCGGTGCACCACCTGATCGACCATGCCGTGCTCGCGCAGGTACTCGGCGCGCTGGAACCCGTCCGGCAGCTTCTCGCGGATCGTCTGCTCGATGACGCGGGGGCCCGCGAAGCAGATCAGGGCGCCGGGCTCGGCCAGGTGCACGTCGCCGAGCATGGCGTAGGAGGCGGTGACGCCGCCCGTCGTCGGGTTCGTCAGCACCACGATGTAGGGGAGCTTCGCCGCGTTGAGGCGCCGCACGGCGACCGTGGTCCGCGGCATCTGCATCAGCGAGAGGATGCCCTCCTGCATGCGCGCGCCGCCGGAGGCCGAGAACAGGATGTAGGGGGTGCGCTTGTCCAGCGCCGTCTCGGCGCCGCGGATGAAGGCCTCGCCCGCGGCCATGCCGAGGGAGCCCGCCATGAAGCCGAATTCCTGGGCGGCGAGCGTCATCGGGATGCCGCCGACGCGGCCGAAGCCGATCTTGAAGGCGTCGGCCATCCCGGTCTTCGCCCGCGCCTCCTTGAGGCGGTCGACGTAGCGCTTCTCGTCGCGGAACTTGAGCGGGTCGGCCGCGACCTCCGGCAGGGGCACGTCGATCCAGGTGCCCTCGTCGAACATCATCTTGAGGCGGGCCTGGGCGCTCATCTTCAGATGGTGCTCGGAGCCGGGGATCACCCAGTGGTTCCCCTCCACCTCCTTGTGGAAGACCATCTGGCCCGTGTCCGGGCACTTGATCCAGAGATTCTCCGGAGTCTCGCGCTTGAACAGGGTCTTGATCTTGGGGCGCACGACCTCCGAGATCCAGTTCATCGGTTCCACCATCATGAAGCGCCGTTCGCTCTGAGCCGAGGCTGATATCGGTTGCGCGCCCCTAGCCCGCCAGTGTGGCCGTCCTCAGGCGGAGGCCGCGCGCACGCCCTCGGCGAGGTCCCGCACGAGATTCGACACCGCCTCGACGCTGCCCGCCTGCGCCCTGCCGTCCGCGTCGAGGGAGCGGACCAGGGTGTCGACGAGGGCCGAGCCGACGACGACGCCGTCCGCGCCCCGCGCGATCGCCGCCGCGTGCGCGCCGGTCTTCACGCCGAAGCCGACCACCACCGGCAGGTCGGTGTGACGGCGGATGCGGGCGACCGCATCCGAGACCCTGCCGAAGTCCGGCGTCGCCGTGCCGGTGATGCCCGTGATCGAGACGTAGTAGACGAAGCCCGCCGTGTTCGCGAGGACGGCGGGCAGGCGCCGCTCGTCCGTCGTCGGGGTGGCGAGGCGGATGAAGGCGAGGCCCTTGGCGAGAGCCGGCAGGCAGAGCTCGTCGTCCTCCTCCGGCGGCAGGTCGACGACGATGAGGCCGTCGACGCCCGCCCCGATCGCGTCGGCGAGGAAGCGCTCGACGCCGTAGGTGTGGATCGGGTTGTAGTAGCCCATCAGGATCACGGGCGTCCCGGCATTGCCGGCCCGGAAGCGGCGCACGAGGTCGAGGGTGCCCGCGACGTTCTGGCCCGCCTTCAAGGCGCGCAGGCCCGCCGCCTGGATCGCCGGTCCGTCGGCCATGGGGTCCGTGAAGGGCAGCCCGAACTCGACGATGTCGGCGCCCGAGCGCGGCAGCGCCTCCAGCACCTTGAGCGAGGTCTCGGGATCGGGGTCGCCCGCCATCACGTAGGTCACGAGGGCGGCGCGGCCTTCCGCGCGGCAGCGGGCGAAGGTGGCTTCGATGCGGCTCGTCATCGCTTGCGGTCTCGGGCCTCGAGGGGCGCGGGCCGGCCGGGGCCGGGGCGTGCTCAAGCCGCCGCGCCTACACCATCGGGGCGCGCCCGTGAAGCGCGCGGCGCGCGCTATCCGACCGAGCGGCCCCCGCGGCCGTCCCGCGTGGGCGCGGGGCCGGCGCGGCCCATATGGCTGAGCATCGGCCCCGCCAGCCCCGGACCCCCCATGCCCGATCCCGGCTCCGACGCCTGCGAGGCGCCCCGCATCTTCGACACGGCCGAGGGCGCGCGCCTCGCGCTCGCCCGCACCGATGCCGCTTGGCGGCTCTGGGGGCCGTATCTGAGCGAGCGCCAGTGGGGCACCGTCCGCGAGGATTACAGCGCGGAGGGCGATGCCTGGACCTACCTGCCCCACGACCACGCCCGGTCCCGCGCCTATCGCTGGGGCGAGGACGGGATCGGCGGCTTCGGGGACACGCACCTCAACTGGTGCCTGTCGCTCGCCCTCTGGAACGGACGCGACCCGATCCTGAAGGAACGCCTGTTCGGCCTCACGAACGAGGAGGGCAACCACGGCGAGGACGTCAAGGAACTCTACTACTACCTCGACGGGACCCCGACCCACTCCCTGATGCGGATGCTCTACAAGTACCCGCACGGGGCCTACCCCTACGAGCGGCTCCTCGCCGAGAACCGGGCGCGGGGCCTCGACGACCCGGAATTCGAGCTCCTCGACACGGGCCTGTTCGACGAGGGCCGCTACTTCGACGTCGGGATCGCCTATGCCAAGGCCGCGCCGGACGACGTGCTGATGCGCGTCACGATCGAGAATTGCGGCCCCGAGCCGGCCCCACTCTGCGTCCTGCCGCAGCTCTTCGCCCGCAACACGTGGTCCTGGCGGGCGGGCGCGCTGCGCCCGGACCTCTCCGCTGACGGGGATGCCGCGGTCGCGGCCGTGCATCCGGCACTGGCCCCGATGCGCCTCGCCGTCGAGGGGCCGGCCGAACTCCTCTTCACCGAGAACGACACCAACGAGCCCCGGCTCTTCGGCGTCGGCGACCCGGCCGGGTTCTACAAGGACGGCATCGGCCGCTACCTCGTCGAGGGCGAGGCGGGGGCGGTCAACCCGGCCCGGCGCGGCACCAAATGCGCCGCCCTTCACCGCCTCGACCTCGGGCCCGGCGAGAGCCGCACGCTGCGCCTGCGCTTCCGCCCCGCGGGATCGCCCGGCGAGCCCTTCGCCGATTTCGACGCCGTCTTCGCCGAGCGCGAGGCCGAGGCGGACGCCTTCTACGCGGCCCTTCAGAGGGGGATCGCCGACCCGGATCTCCGCTCCGTCCAGCGGCAGGCGCTGGCCGGCATGCTCTGGTCGAAGCAGCTCTACCATTACGACGTGCGGGAATGGCTCGCGGGCGATCCCGCCCAGCCGGCGCCCCCCGAGAGCCGGAGATCCGGCCGCAACAGCGACTGGGCGCATGTGCGCGCCAACGACATCATCTCGATGCCGGATGCCTGGGAATATCCCTGGTTCGCCTCCTGGGACCTCGCCCTGCAGAGCCTCGTCCTCGCGATGATCGACCCCGACTTCGCCAAGGGCCAGATCCTCCTCCTGATCGACGAGGCCTACACGCACCCGAACGCCGCCTTGCCGGCCTACGAATGGGGGTTCTCCGACGCCAACCCGCCGCTCCACGCCTGGGCCGCCTGGCGGGTGTTCGAGCTCGACCGGGCGCTCACGGGCACGCCCGATCACGCCTTCCTGAAGCGCGCCTTCAACAAGCTGACGCTCAACTTCACATGGTGGGTCAACCGGAAGGACGCGGCCGGCCGCAACCTGTTCCAGGGCGGCTTCCTCGGCCTCGACAACATCGGCATCTTCGACCGCTCGAAGCCCCTGGCGAACGGCGACACGCTCACCCAGTCCGACGCGACGGCCTGGATGGCGATGTTCGCGATCAACGTCCTGAGGGTCTCAATCGAGATCGCACGCGATGATCCGGCCTACGAGGACATGGCCGAAAAGTTCTTCGAGCACTTCCTCCTGATCGCCGCCGCCACGGGGGAGGGGGTCTGGGACGAGGCGGACGGCTTCTTCTACGACGTGATCGAGACGGCGGAGGGCGAGCGCCGTCCGATCCGCGTCCGCACCATGGTCGGGCTCATCCCGATCTTCGCCGTCGCCGTCCTGTCGGAGGCGGAGGTCGCGCGCCTGCCCCGCCTCGTCGAGCGGCTGCGCTTCTTCCTCGTGAACCGGCCCGACCTCGCCCGCCTCGTCTCCCGCTGGAACGAACCCGGCCAGGGCCGCACGGCGCTGCTCTCGCTGCTGCGCGGCCACCGCCTCAAGGCGCTGCTGCGGCGGATGCTCGATCCGGCCGAGTTCCTCTCGGACCACGGCGTGCGCGCCGTCTCGCGGAGCTACGCCGAGGCGCCCTTCTGCTTCCCCTACGAGGGCCGCGACCTCGGCCTCGCCTACGAGCCCGCGGAATCGCGCTCGCGCCTCTTCGGCGGCAACTCGAACTGGCGGGGCCCCGTCTGGATGCCGGTGAACTACCTGCTGATCGAGAGCCTGCACCGGTTCCACGGCTATTACGGCCCCGACTTCCGGGTGGAGGCGCCGACGGGTTCGGGGGAGTTCCGGTCGCTGCAGGAGATCGCCGACGACCTGTCGCGCCGTCTCATCGGGCTCTCGGCCCGCGGCCCGGCCGGCCGCCCGGTCTACGGCGAGAGCCGCATCGAGCAGGACGACCCGCATTTCCGCGACCACGTCTTGTTCTACGAGTATTATCACGGCGACACGGGGCGCGGCCTCGGCGCCTCGCATCAGACGGGCTGGTCGGGCCTCGTGGCGCTCCTCATCCAGCAATGCGCGATCGGAACGGCCGACCGGATGCGCCGCTAGGCTCGCGAACCGGAGGGCGCGGCCGGCTCGGGCGCACGCGGACCGTTGCGGCGGGGCGAACCCTCCCGGCACGGGGCGG
>NZ_SMNT01000081.1 GCF_004348265.1 Methylobacterium segetis | reverse complement strand
CATGCCGGCTACGCCATGTTGACCTCGGGCGATGTGACGATCGGGCTTCTCGCGAAACCTGCCGGATCATCACCGGCGCCAGGAAGCAACGACCTTCGCCGGTATGAGCGCCACTGGACACCCGTTCACGTCGATTTTCGTGTCGATGACTTCGAGGGGACGCTCGAACGCGCCTTGGCCAACGGCGCGAGGTCAGAACAGGTCCACCGCGTGCCGGGCTTTCCACCCGTTGCGTTCTGCAGCGATCCTTTCGGGCATGGGTTCTGCATCGTTGGCGTGACCACGCTGTAGACGCCCCGACCGCCTCATGGATTAGGCCCGACATCCGCTTCGGTCGTCCGCAGACAGCCACTCGCGGCAGGTTACCAAGCGTCGGATCCGGACACACCGGGAGCGGCCGGGTTCCCCTCACGCCTCCTCGGCGGCAAGGCAGACCCGCGCCTGCGTCTCGCGCGCGACCGGCGCCGCCACGGGCGCGGCGCGGCTCTGGGCGAGGTCGGCGAGTTCCGGAGCCTGGTCCGTGTCGTCCGAGGTCAGGAACAGGCCGCGGGCCCGCGCGAGGCGGCCGAGATCGGCCCGGCTCGTCAGCACGCTCTGGGCCGGGCTCGTGATCAGCGCGAAGGCGAGCGGCGCCATCCAGAGGGCGAGCCAGAAATCGCCCGCGAGCGCCAGCCCGAGGGCGAGCGCGGCGCCGACGATCACCGCGTCGGCCTGCAGCCGGAAGGCCTCCGACCAGGGCACGTGCCGGTCGTCGCGGACCTGGGTGTCCCAGCGCACGACGCGGCCGGCGAAGGTCGAGAGCACGGCGCCCGCGGTGAACAGGGTCATCACCGGCCAGAGCAGCACCCAGACGACCTGCTCCAGGGCCGCGCTCTTCAGGAGCGCGGCAGTGCCGCCGAAGGCCCGGCGGCGCTCGGCCGAGGCGAGCACGTGGCCGAGGCTCAGGAGCTTCGGCAGGGCCAGCACGGCGACGCAGAGGGCGGCGAGCGCGTGGGCGGCAGCACCCGTCCCCGTGAGCCCGTAGGCGAGGAGCCCGAGATCGCCGGTCCTGGCGGCGAGCAGGGTGCCCGCGGCCAGGAAGGCGATCCAGAGCGGGAGCATGCCGTAGGAGAGGATGCCGACGAGAAGGTGCCAGCGGCTCGCGGCGAGCAGCCCCGGCATCGGCACGACGCGCAGGTGTTGCAGGTTGCCCTGGCACCAGCGGCGCTCGCGGCCGAGGAGGTCGACGAGGTTCGTCGGCATCTCCTCCCAGGTGCCGCCCATCTCCGGCAAGAGGCGCACCTCCCAGCCGGCCCGGCGCAGGAACGCACCCTCGACGATGTCGTGGCAGAGGATCTCGCCGCCGAGGGGCGCACGCCCGGGCAGGACGGGCAGTTGCGCGTTGTCGGCGAAGGCCTCGATGCGCAGGATCGCGTTGTGGCCCCAGTAGCTGCCGTCCGGCCCCTGCCAGGTCTCCAGGCAGCGCAGGGCCAGCGGCGCGTAGAGCCGCACCGCGAATTGCTGGATGCGGGCGAACAGGGTGTCGCGGCCGGCGGCGTAGGAGACGGTCTGGATCAGGCCGACCCGCGGGCTCTCCTCCATCAGCCGCACGAGGCGGCGCATGGCCTCACCCGTCATCAGGCTGTCGGCGTCGAGCACGATCATGTAGTCGTATTCGTGCCCGTAGCTCCCGCAGAACTCGGCGATGTTGCCCGCCTTGCGCCCGGTATTCTCGCGCCGCCGCCGGTAGCGGATCTGCGGCAGGCCGGGCCCGTTCGCCCGGCGCCACGCCTCGATCCGGGCGAATTCGTGCTCCTCCACCGCCGCGATGGCGCCGTCGCGGGTGTCGGAGAGGACGAAGATGTCGATGTCGGAGCCGCTGCCGCCCTCGCGGGCGAGGGAGCGCGCCATCACGCGCAGGGCCGCGAACACGGCGACCGCGTCCTCGGCGTGGATCGCGACGACCGCCGCGGTGCGGCTGAGGCCGGTGGCGCGGGCCGGCACGCTCCCGGAGCGCCGCTCCAGCGCGGATTTCGCCCGGTCGCCGAGCACGGCCGCGATGAGCCCGTAGAGGTATTGCCACGCGACGAAGGATTGCCACGCCATCACGAGGGCGAACAGCGCCAGCACGGTGGTGGAGAGCCATCCCGCGGGCGGGCCGTAGGCGGCGGCCGCGAGCGCCGCGATGGCGAGTCCGGTGGCGAGCGAGGGGAGCGCCAGGGCGAGGCGGCGCCAGCGGAGCCGGGCGCGGCCGCCCGGGTGCCAGACCTCGCGCGTCTCCGCGACCTCGGCGGCGAGCTCGGCCGTCAGCTCGGCCGGGAGCGGCTTGGCGGGAACGGGCTGAACCGCAACGGGCTTGGCCGTGCCGGGGTTGGCCGCCGAAACCGTGTCCGGCAGGATTTCGACCGCCGGGTCCTCGTGCGACAACGGTGTGGTGGACATGGGGGGCGTGAAACTCGACCGAGGAGGGACACCGACCACCCGTCACCGGAGACCCGAGAGGCCGATGAGCGAGCGCACCGAGAGACGCGACGTTGTACCGGGACCGGACGAGCCGGCCGATCCAGGCCCCGGCGAACCCGCCGCGCTTTCCCGCCGCCGCCTGCTTCGATCGGGGCTTCGGACGGGCCTGACCGCGGCTGCCGGTACGATCCTACCTAGCGCCTTCGACCTGAATGTCGCCAGAACGATGGCGGGCGAGGCCGTTCAGGGGACGGCGGCGCCGATGACCTTCGAGGCCCTGGGCAGCCGGGCCGCCGGGCTCGCCGCCGCCCCCTACCGGCCGCCGGCCGACGACCTCCCGCCGGCGCTCGCCGCGCTCGGCTACGACGGCTACCGCGCCATCACCTTCCGGCCCGGCGAGAGCCTGCGGCTAGGCCCCTTCTTCTCGGCGCAGCTCTTCCACCGGGGCTTCCTGCAGAGGAAGCGGGTCGACCTGTTCCTCCAGCCCCGCCAGGGGCCGGCGCGGGCGATCGCCTACGAGAGCCGCCTGTTCGACCTCGGGCCGGGGCTCGCGGGCGCGAGCTTCCCGGGCGGGCTCGGCTTCGCGGGCTTCCGCCTGCACTACGCCTTCGACCGGGCGCGGCCGGAGGACAGGGAGGAGTTCCTCGTCTTCCTCGGCGCCTCCTACTTCCGCTTGCGGGGCCTGGGCCAGGAATACGGTCTCTCGGCGCGGGCGGCGGCGATCGGCACCGGCCTGCCGGCGCCCGAGGAATTCCCGGATTTCGTGGCCCACTGGATCTGCGAGCCGGAGGAGGGCGCGCGCCGGGTCACCATCCTCTCGCTCCTCGACAGCCCGAGCCTCGCGGGTGCCTACCGCTTCGTGGTGGAGCCCGGCGACCCCTCGCGCATCGCGGTCACGGCCGCGCTTCACCCGCGCCGCCCCATCGAGCGGCTCGGCCTCGCCCCGCTCACCAGCATGTTCGTGCACGGGCAGAACGGGCCGGGCGCCCGGGGCGCGGAGGGGTTCGACGATTTCCGGCCGCAGGTCCACGATTCGGACGGTCTCGTGGTCGAGACGGCGGGCGACCGGCTCTGGCGGCCCCTCGTGAACGGGCGGCGGGCACCGCAGGTCTCGGCCTTCCGCGCCGAGCCGCTGAAGGGGTTCGGCCTGCTCCAGCGGGAGCGTAGCTTTGCCGCCTATCTCGACGTGCAGGCCCGCCACGAATCGCGCCCCGGCCTCTGGGTGGAGCCGGGCCGGGGAGGCGAGGGCGCGGGCGGGAGCGACGCCTTCGCCGCGGGCGAGGTCCAGCTCTACGAGATCCCCTCCCGCGAGGAGTACATGGACAACATCGTGGCGGCCTTCGTGCCGCGCGAGCCCGCCGTTCCGGGCCGCCCGCTCGCCCTCGCCTACGGGCTCACCACGGTCGGGGCGGAGCCGGCGCCGGGCATGCCGGGGCACCTCGCCCGGGTGGTCTCGACGCGGGTCGGCTCCGCCGAGCGCCTGCGCCCGACGAACCCGCCGAGCCCCGCCCGGCGCCTCTACGTGGTGGATTTCGAGGGGCCGGGCCTCGCGGGCGCCACCGGCATCACGGCCGACGTCTCGGCGAGCGCCGGCACGATGGTCGATCCCGTCACGGAGCCGGTGCCGCAGACGGGCGGCTGGCGCCTCTACGTCGAGTGGCGCCCGCCCGCGGAGAGGCCGGCCGGCGACGTGGTGCTGCGCGCCCACCTCGTGCGCGGCGGCACCCGGATCAGCGAGACCTGGGACGCGGTGGCGTGACGCTCAGGCGCCGCGACGCTCGCGCTCCAGGCGCTTGCGCAGGCGGGTCGCGCCGTAGGCTTCCGCGAGCCGGCGGCGGGCGGCGCTCACGGGCGCCGCCTGCCGCTCGGTGCAGGCGGCCGCGATGACGCGCAAGGTCGCGTCGACGGAGCGCTCGAGGCGGCCCACGGCCGCCGAGGCATCGGTGTCCAGCATCGGATGTTCAGCCCCTCGTGCGGGCGCCCTCTGGCGGGGCGGTCCGGGAAGCACCATCGCGGAGCCCTCGGGCCGGAAAAAGGCAGCTTGGCCGTATCATTGGCGCGGGCCGCCTCGAGGCTAGGACGCCTCCCGCCACGCGCCGCGGCCGGCCGCGGCGAAGGCGAGGGTCAGATCGAAGGCCTCGGCGACGCCCTCGTGCCAGAGGGAGAAGGGCGTCGGCCGCGCGAGGTGCAGGGCGCCCTCGGTCTCGGGGCCAGCCGGGCGGAGGTCGGCGCCGAGCTTGGCCGCGAGCCCCCGCATCGGGCCGTTGCGGGTGAGGCAGCGCACGTGCAGGTCGCTGACGCCGCGGTTGCGGGCCGCGTCGGCGATCCGTGCGAACAGGGCCGCGCCGAGGCCGCTTCGGCGATACGCGTGCTCGACGGCGAAGGCGGCCTCCGCCTCCGGCCCGAGGGCCATGCCCGGCGGGCGGGAGCCCGTGGGTCGCAACTCGCCGAGCCCGCGCAGGACCCCGTCGCGGAACGCACCGAAGACGAGGCCGTCGGCCGTCACGCAGCGCTCGGCATAGGCGCGCACGCCCGCCTCGCTCACCGCGCCCATGAAGCGCCCGGCGCGGGTCTCGGGGTCGAGCCGCTGGAAGTAGGCGACGATGGCCGCGCGGTCGCTCGGCCAGAGGCGCCGGACATGAATCCGTCCGGTCGCCTGAATTCGGGGCAGTGCCATGCCGGTCTCCGGTCGGGGTGCGCGGGGCGCGCTGCAGATCCGGACGAAACCTCCCTCAAGGCCGAGCTGAGGTGGCATGGGCGAATACATTGTGCAATGCAGCAAAACGACGTACCCCGCCGCCGCCGGGGCCGCCATGCGCGGGCGGGATGGAACCGGCGGCGCCTGTCACCGATCGGCGCTCGGCGGGCTTGATCCCGGAGCGGCCGCGCGGCAGACCGGGCCGGCTCCCGTTCATCTCGCGCCCCCCATCGTACCCGTGAGGTGAGGCTCCGGCTCCAACGCGCGAGGTGACCTTGTCCAGTCCGGCCTCCGGCCCTGCCCCGTCGCCCGAGGCGCGCGCCGGCGCCCTCCCCCGCGGCCCGGTCCACGAGCGCTACGAGGCGCTGGCGGCCTCCGGCGCCATCGAGCGCGACCCCGCGCAGATCCGGCTCGTGCGCGCCCTCGACGGGCTCCTCCAGGATCTGGAGCGGCGCCGGCGGGCCCGGAAGGGCAGCGCGCTCGGCTGGCTGTTCGGCCGCAAGGACGATGCGGGCGGACCGCCGAAGGGGCTCTACATCTGGGGCTCGGTCGGCCGCGGCAAGACCATGCTGATGGACCTGTTCCACGAGGCGGCGCCGGGGCCGAAGCGGCGGGTCCATTTCCACGGCTTCCTGGCCGACGCGCACGAGCGAATCCACGCCTACCGGCAGGCCCTGAAGCGGGGCGAGGTGAAGGGCGACGATCCGATCCCGCCGGTGGCCGAGGCGCTCGCCGAGGAGGCGAAGCTCCTCTGCTTCGACGAGTTCACGGTGACCGACATCGCCGACGCGATGATCCTCGGCCGCCTGTTCGCCGCCCTGTTCCGGCACGGCGTCACCGTGGTGGCGACCTCCAACGTCGAGCCCGACCGGCTCTACGAGGGCGGGCTCAACCGCGCCCTGTTCCTGCCCTTCGTGGCGGAGCTGAAGGAGCGGGTGGCGGTGCTGCGCCTCGATGCGCGCACGGATTTCCGCCTGGAGAAGCTCGGCGGCGCCTCGGTCTACCACGTGCCGGCGGACGCGGCGGCGCGGGAGGCCCTCGACAGGGCCTTCAAGGGGCTGACCGGCAAGGCCAAGGGCCGGGCCGCCACGATCCGGGTGAAGGGCCGCGACGTCGCGGTGCCCGAGGAGGCGGCGGGCGTCGCCCGCTTCGGCTTCGCCGACCTCTGCGCGCAGCCGCTCGGCGCCTCCGACTACATGGCGCTGGCCAGCACCTTCCACACGCTGATCGTCGAGGGCATCCCCGTGATGGGCGAGGCGCAACGCAACGAGGCCAAGCGCTTCATCACCCTCGTCGACACGCTCTACGACGCCCACGTGAAGCTCGTGGCCTCGGCCGAGGCCGAGGCGCAGGACCTCTACCCGGTCCAGGAGGGCCGCGAGGCCTTCGAGTTCGACCGCACGGTCTCCCGGCTCATCGAGATGCGCTCCTCCGCCTACCTCGCCCTGCCGCACGGGCGGGGGGATTCCGAGGCGACGGGGGCGAGCACGGGCCTCGTCGAGACCTGAGCGGAGGCGGGGCCGACGGCACATTGGAGCCCGCTCCCGGGCCGGCGGGACCTTGGCAAGCCGGGACGGGGGCGCATTTACCTGCACTCGCCCGTCCCGACATGTCTCCGGCAGGATCCCGACCATCCCGATGAACGTGCCGATCGCCGCGCTGCGCCGCTGGACCTGGCGCGGGACGCCCGGCCGGAGCGGGTGGCTCGGCGCACCCCTCGCCTTCGGCCTCCTCGCCCTCGCCCTCGCTGCCGGCGTCTGGAACTACCTCGCGGGCGAGGCGCGGCGGGCGGAGGTCGAGAGCGGCACCGGCACCATCGCCGGCGTCGAGCGCCTGCTCTCCTCGATGAAGGATCTGGAGACGGGCGAGCGCGGCTACGTCATCGTCGGGGGCGAGCGCTACCTCGCGACCTACACCGAGTCGCTCGGCGCCATCGATGGGGGGCTCGCCGCGCTCGGAGCCGCCGTCGCCGCACCGGGCCGGGTCGCGGCGGCGGGCGGCAAGTCGCTCGCCACCCTGATCGCCGAGAAGCGCGATTTCGCCGCGCGGGTCGTGGCGCTTCGCCGGGAGCAGGGCTTCGAGGCGTCGGCCGCCCTCGTGCGCACCGAGGAGGGCAAGCGGATCATGGACGCGATCCGCGCCGAATCCGCGGCGATCCAGGCGGAGACCGCCCGCCGCATCGCAGGGATCCGGGAGAGCGACCGCCTGCGCGCGCTTCTCCTCTCCCTCGTCAGCGGCCTGTCGGCCCTCGCGGCCATCGCGCTCCTCGCCCGCCTCGCCCTCGTGCGGCGGCGCGAGTCGCTGCGCATGACCCGCCTCCTCGACGGGGTGCTCGCCAACGCCCCCGTCGGCCTCGGCTTCCTCGACCGCAACCTCAAGATCCGCCACATGAACCGGGCCCTCGCCACCATGAGCGAGCGCGGCTTCGGGGCCGATCTCGGGGCGCCGATCTGGGCGATGCTGCCGACGCTGCGGGAGGAACTCGCCCCGAAACTGTCGGCCGCCCTCCGCGAGGGCCTCGTCACGCCGGACGTGCCGGTGGCGGTGCCGGCCCCGAGCGCACCGGGCGGCATCCGCCAGTTCTCGATGAGCTTCTACCCGCTGCGCGGCGCGGCCGGCGAGCGGGATGTCGAGGGGGTCGGCCTCGTCGTCCTCGACGAGACGATCCGGCGGATGGCCCAGGACCGCCTGACCCGCAGCGAGGAGCGCTTCCGCTCCCTCATCGAGGCCTCCGCCGCGATCGTCTGGACGGCCGGCCCGGACGGCGAGCTCCACCCGCGCCAGACCGCCTGGACCCGCTTCACGGGACAGGACGAGGCGGCTTATGCGGGGCTCGGCTTCCTCGACGCCGTCCATCCGGACGACCGCGCCCATACCCGCGCCGCCTGGGCGCAGGCGGTGCGCACCCTCGCCCCCTACGAGACCGAGCACCGCCTGCGCCGCCGGGACGGCGCCTACCGCCACATGAGCGTGCGCGCCGTGCCGCTCCTCGAGGAGGGCGGCATCCTGCGGGAGTGGGTCGGCACCCACGCCGACATCACCGAGCGCAAGGAGGCCGAGGCGCAGATCGCCGCCGCGAAGGAGGCCGCCGAGGAGGCGAACCGGGCGAAAAGCCAGTTCCTCGCCAACATGAGCCACGAATTGCGCACGCCGCTCTCGGCGGTGATCGGCTATTCCGAGATGCTGCAGGAGGAGTTGGAGGATCTCGGCGAGCCGGCGCTGATCGCCGACATGCGCAAGATCGAGTCGAACGCCCGCCACCTGCTCGGCCTCATCAACGACGTCCTCGACCTCTCGAAGATCGAGGCCGAGCGCGTCGAGATCTTCGCCGAGGATTTTTCGGTCGCCGAGGTGGTCGCGGAGGTCGCCGCCACCGTCGAGGGCTTGGTCGAGAAGAAGGGCAACCGCCTGACCCTGACGGTCGCGGGCGATGTGGGCGCGGCCCAGACCGACGTGACGAAGCTGCGCCAGTGCCTGATCAACCTCCTCAGCAACGCGGCGAAGTTCACGCAGGGCGGGGAGATCACGCTGGCCGTGGCGCGGGAAGCGGACGACACGCTCCGCTTCACGGTCTCCGATACCGGCATCGGCATGAACCCGGAGCAGGTCGGGCGCCTGTTCGAGCGCTTCGTCCAGGCCGACGCCTCGACGACCCGGCGCTTCGGCGGCACCGGGCTCGGCCTCTCGATCACCCGCGCCTTCGCCCACATGCTCGGGGGCGACATCGCGGTCGAGAGCCGGGAGGGCGAGGGCACCTGCTTCACCCTGCGCCTGCCCGCCCGCTACGTCCCGCCCGCCGAGGAGGCCCCCCCGCCCGCCCCGGCCGGGGACGGGGACGGCGCCACGATCCTCGTCATCGACGACGACGCCGCGACCCGCGACCTCCTCGCCCGCTTCCTGGAACGCGACGGCTTCCGGGTCGCCACGGCGAGCGACGGGCGGACGGGCCTGGAGCGGGCCAGAACCTTGCGCCCGCGCGCCATCCTCCTCGACGTCACCATGCCCCACATGGACGGCTGGTCGGTGCTGCGGGCGCTGCGCGCCGACCCGGACCTCGGGGCGACGCCGATCATCATGGTGACGGTGCTCGACGAGGAGACCCTCGCCTTCTCCCTCGGCGCCACCGACTACCTGCACAAGCCGATCGAGTGGGACCACCTGAAGGCGGTCACCGACCGGTTCCGGCCCGGCCCCGGCGGCGGCCCGATCCTCGTCGTGGACGACGATGCGGATGCCCGCGAGCGGCTGGCCGCCTACCTGACGCGCGAGAACCTCCCCGTGCGAACGGCCGAGCACGGCGGCAGCGCCCTCACCTGCGTGGCGGCCGAGAAGCCGGGCCTGATCCTGCTCGACCTGATGATGCCGGAGGTGGACGGCTTCGCCTTCCTGCGCCGCCTGCGCGCCCGGGCCGACTGGCGCGACATCCCGGTCGTCGTCCTCACCGCCAAGGACATCACCGCCGAGGACCGCCGCCGCCTCGCGGGGCAGGCCGACCGGGTGATCGCCAAGGGCTCGCTGAGCCTCGCGGATCTGGCGCGGGAGGTGCGGGAACTCGTGGGGGGCGAAGCCGGGGCGTAGCGCTCACGCGCCGAGGAACTTCAAAGGCGACGCCCAGGGCGGCCGTGTCGTTCAGGAAAACAGCGTCTCGGACTCGGATGGGTCGGCCGGAATGAAGGATGCCGGATCCTCTCAAGGCGACCATCCTGCTGCTGCGCGCGGAGGGGCGGCCTACGATTCCCGGTCGAAGCGGAAGGCGTTCGCCAGGCGCGGCATGCCGATGCGCTCGTAGAAGGCGTCGGCCCCGGGGGCCGCGGCGAGCGTCACCGCGACGTCCGGCCCCGTCCTCTCCCGCACGGTCTCGAGGAGGCGCCGGCCGATGCCCCGCCCCTGGACGGCGCGGTCCACCGCGAGATCGGAGACGTAGGCGCACCACGCGAAATCGGTGAGCACCCGCGCGATGCCGACGAGGTTGCGCTCCGGCACCAGGACCCGGGCGGTGACGATGAGGTTCGCGCCCGCCAGCATGCGGGCAAGGCGCTCCGGATCGTCCGGCCGTCGGGCGATCAGGCCCGAGGCGGCCAGCACGCGGCGGAACTCCGCCGCGCTCAGGTTCGGCTCGACGCCGTAGGCGATGCCCGGCGCCGCCAAGGCCTCAGGCCGTGTAGCTGCCGTGGCAGTGCTTGTACTTCTTGCCCGAGCCGCAGGGGCAGGGCTCGTTGCGGGCGACCCGGCCCCAGGTCGTGGCGTCCGTGGGGTCGCGCTCCAGCACCGCCGCGTCCGCCGAGAGCTCCTGCGCCGCGTAGCCGTAAGCCGGACCCGCGCCGCCGTCGCTGCCCGTGCCCCGGCCGGCATAAGCCATCTCGTTCTCGCCCGTCGCCGGGTCGAGGTGCTGGGCGAACATCGGCGGCAATTCGGGGCTGTCCAGCCCGCCGAAGGGGCCGCCCCCGCCGGCCTCCGGCTCCTGGTAGACAATCTCGATGCGCGAGAGCTGGCCGGTGACCTGCTCGCGCAGGTTCGCCACGAGGCCGTTGAACAGGTCGAAGGCCTCGGACTTGTACTCGTTCAGCGGGTCGCGCTGGGCGAAGCCGCGCCAGCCGATCACCTGCCGCAGATGGTCGAGCGTCACGAGATGCTCGCGCCAGAGATGGTCGAGGGTCTGCAGGAGGACCTGCTTCTCGATGTAGGTCATCACCTCGGGCGTGTTCTTCTCGACGCGCTCAGAATAGGCCTCGTCGGCGGCCTTGCGCAGGCGCTCGCGCATCTCCTCGTCGGCGATGCCCTCCTCCTTCGCCCACTCCTCCACCGGTACGTCGAGGTTGAGGACGCCCTGGACGCGCTCGCGCAGGCCCGCCACGTCCCACTGCTCGGCATAGGCGTTCTCGGGGATGTGCAGGGTCACGAGATCGTCCACGACGCCGTGGCGCATGTCGTCGACCGTCTCGCGCACGCTCTCCTGGCCCATGAAGTCGCGGCGCTGCTCGAAGACGACCTTGCGCTGGTCGTTCATGACGTTGTCGTACTTGAGCACGTTCTTGCGCATGTCGAAGTTGCGCGCCTCGACCTTCTGCTGCGCCTTCTCGATGGCCTTGTTGATCCAGGGATGGATGATCGCCTCGCCCTGCTCGAGGCCGAGGCGCTGCAGCATCCCGTCCATCCGGTCGGAGCCGAAGATGCGCATCAGGTCGTCCTGGAGCGACAGGTAGAACTTCGAGCGGCCGGGATCGCCCTGGCGGCCGGAGCGGCCGCGCAGCTGGTTGTCGATGCGGCGGCTCTCGTGGCGCTCGGTGCCGATGATGTAGAGGCCGCCGGGGAGCGCCTTCTTGCGGCCCGCCTCGGGGTCGGCCGGCTCGCCCGAGGCGAGGACCTTGGCCCGGTTCTCGTCGATCTCCGCCTTGATCCGCGCGATCGCGGCCTCGCGCTCGCCCCCCTCGGGCAGGTCGGCGAGCTCCTTCTCGATGCGCATCTCCAGGTTGCCGCCGAGCTTGATGTCGGTGCCGCGGCCGGCCATGTTCGTGGCGATGGTGATGGCGCCGGGCACGCCGGCCTCGGCCACGATGTAGGCTTCCTGCTCGTGGAAGCGGGCGTTCAGCACCGCGAAGCGCTTCGTCACCCGGCCCTCGCGGGCGGCCGCGTAGACGTCGGTGAGCGCGTGCGGGTCCGAGTAGTCGAGCAGGCTGTAGCCGTGCTTCTTGAGGAGATCGGCGAGGTATTCGGACTTCTCGATCGAGCCCGTGCCGACGAGGATCGGCTGGTGGCGGCCATGCGCCTTGTCGATCTCCGCGATGATGCCGGCGTACTTCTCCTCGACCGTACGATAGACCTCGTCGTCCTCGTCGACGCGCTCGACCTCCTTGTTGGTCGGGATCTCGACCACTTCGAGCTTGTAGATCTCGGCGAACTCGTCGGCCTCGGTCGCGGCCGTGCCGGTCATGCCGGCAAGTTTCTTGTAGAGGCGGAAGTAGTTCTGGAACGTGATCGAGGCGAGCGTCTGGTTCTCGGGCTGGATCGTGACCCGCTCCTTGGCCTCCAGCGCCTGGTGCAGCCCCTCCGAGTAGCGCCGCCCCTGCATCATGCGGCCGGTGAACTCGTCGATGATCACCACCTCGTCGTTGCGGACGATGTAGTCCTTGTCGCGGGTGAACAGGGTGTGGGCGCGCAGCGCCTGGTTGACGTGGTGGACGAGGGTGACGTTGTGCGCGTCGTAGAGGTCGCCCTCCTTGAGGAGGCCCTCCTCGCGCATCGCCTCCTCGACGAACTCGTTGCCCTCCTCCGTGAGGGAGACCGTGCGCTGCTTCTCGTCGAGGTCGTAATGCGCCTTCACGAGGCGCGGCATGATCGCGTCGACGGAGACGTAGAGCTCCGAGCGGTCGTCGACGGGGCCGGAGATGATCAGCGGCGTGCGGGCCTCGTCGATCAGGATCGAATCGACCTCGTCCACGATCGCGAAGTTGTGCCCGCGCTGCGAGAGCTGGGACATCTCGTACTTCATGTTGTCGCGGAGGTAATCGAAGCCGAACTCGTTGTTCGTGCCGTAGGTGATGTCGCAGGCGTAGCTCGCCTTGCGCTGCTCGTCGTCGAGCCCGTGGACGATGATGCCGACCGACATGCCGAGGAAGCGGTAGATCCGGCCCATCCACTCGGCGTCGCGCGAGGCGAGATAGTCGTTGACGGTGACGACGTGCACGCCCTTGCCCGAGAGGGCGTTGAGGTAGACGGGCAGGGTGGCCACCAGCGTCTTGCCCTCGCCGGTCTTCATCTCGGCGATGCCGCTCTCGTGCAGCACCATGCCGCCGATGAGCTGAACGTCGAAGTGGCGCTGGCCGAGCACGCGCTTGGCGGCTTCCCGCACCGTGGCGAAGGCGGGCACGAGGATGTCGTCGAGGCTCTTGCCGGCCGCGAGCTCGGCCTTCAGCGCGTCGGTGCGGGCGCGCAGCTGCTCGTCGGACAGCGCGGCGATCTCGGGCTCCAGCGCGTTGATCGCGGCGACACGCGGACGATAGCCCTTGACGCGACGGTCGTTGGACGAGCCGAAAATCTTCTTGGCGAGGGCACCGAGCATCGTGAACCTGCGGTCGTGCGAGCAGTCAAAGCGAATGGGGCGGGCTTATAGAGGTAAATATCGGCGGGCGCATCTGAAAGAGGCCCCGTCCGGCCGCCGGCGACGCGGGGCGGCGCGCGGAATGGCGTGAACGGCCGAGCTTGGCCGATCGTTCCTCCCGATCGGGTGTTCGGGCGGCGCGCTCCGATGCGGCAGAGCTTGCGTTCGGGCGCGAGCCATTCCACCTGTGTCGCCGATTCCCGCGGCCCGCGCGCCGCTTCCGATGCCCCGAACCAGACCTCCGCCGGCTCGCCCGGACGAAGGCGGGGGCCGAATGCCCAAGGATTCCGACCCCATGCCGATCCTCCCCACCCTGCGCCGCGCCAGCGCGCTCGCGCTGGTCCTGAGCCTGCCGGCCACCGCGTGGACCGCCTCGGCCTGGGCCCAGACGACGACGCCGGCCGCCGCGCCCGCGCCCGCCGTCTCCCCCGAGACGGTGGTCGCCAAGGTGAACGGCACCCCGATCACGCAGGGGGACCTGACCGTGGCGGGCGAGGACCCGGCGCTCTCCCTGCCGGGCGTCGACGACGCGCAGAAGAAGAACCTCCTCGTCGACTACATGATCGACCTCAAGGTCGGCGCGCAGGCGGCGGACGCCGCCAAGATCGGCGAGACGCCGGACTTCAAGCGCAAGCTCGCCTATTTCCGCGACAAGCTCCTCCTCGACGAGTACCTCGACCGCGAGGCCAAGAAGGCGGCGACGCCCGAGGCGGCCCGCGCCCTCTACGACCAGACGGTCAAGGCGATGAAGCCCGAGGAGGAGGTCCACGCCCGCCACATCCTCGTCGACAACGAGGGCGACGCGAGGAAGATCGCCGAGCGCATCAAGGGCGGCGAGGATTTCGCCAAGGTCGCGGCCGAGGCCTCGAAGGATCCGGGCTCGAAGACGGAAGGGGGCGATCTCGGCTGGTTCACCAAGGAGCGCATGGTGGCGCCCTTCGCCGAGGCCGCCTTCAAGCTGCCGGTCGGCCAGGTCTCGGACCCGGTCAAGACGCAGTTCGGCTGGCACGTCATCAAGGTCGAGGAGAAGCGCACGAAGCCGATCCCCGGCTTCGAGGAGATGAAGGAGCAGGTCGACCAGTACCTGACCCGCAAGGCCCAGCAGGACCTCATCCTGAAGCTGCGCGAGGGTGCCAAGGTGGAGCGCACCGACGCCGCCCCGGCCGTGGCGCCCCCGCCGCCCGAGACGAAGAAGCCCTGAGGCGCAGCGATTCCCGGGCGAGGGTGTCCGCCCTCGCCCGTCCTGACCCACGGCCCCGCGGAGGCGGACCATGCTCGCCGGGTTGCTCGCGCTCACGGTCGCCGCGCTGTTCTCGGGCGCGGCGCTCTACATCACCGTGGCGGAGCAGCCGGCCCGCCTCGGGCTCGACGACCGCGCCCTGCTCGCGCAATGGCAGCCGGCCTACCGGCGCGGCTACGCCATGCAGGCCTCGCTCGCCGTGATCGGCTTCCTGTGCGGCGCGACGGCGTGGTGGCAGAGCGGGCGCATCGCCTTCCTGATCGGCGCCCTCGTGCTCCTCGCCAACTGGCCCTACACGCTCCTCGCCATCCTGCCGACGAACCGGGTCCTGATGGCGACGACGCCCGCCGGGGCCGGCCCCGAGAGCCGCCGGCTGATCGAGCGCTGGGCCCGGCTGCACGCGGTGCGCACCGCCCTCGGCTTCGCGGCAACGATCATCATCCTGACCGCGCTGCGTTGATCGCGATCAGGCCGGGCGGTCAGGCGACGTCGGGCGTCAGGTAGGAGGAGTCCGACGGCGGCGTCGGCTCGAAGGGGCTCAGCTCCCGCGCGCGGCGCTGCGCCATCACCTCCAGCACGGCGAGGACGAGCCAGGGGCAGGCAATTCCGATGAAGAAGGCCATCTGATCCCTCGTGAGCGACGGCCTGACCGGCCTTGGCCGTATCAAGGATAGGACGGTGCGCCGTCTCAGCAAGGCGGCTCCGCTCTGCGCGCGCTCAGCGCGGCTCGTGCCGCCCCAACAGGAGGAGGAGCTCGCCCTGGCCCGCCGTCCCGGTCTTGGCGAAGATCGCCTTGAGGTGCGAGCGGGCGGTCGGCATCGAGATCCGCAAGGCGGCCGCGCATTCCGCGACGCCGCGGCCCGAGAGCAGCGCCTCGCAGAAGGCGATCTCGCGCGGCGTGAGGCCGTAGAGCTGCCTCAGGATGCCCTCGTCCGGCAGCCGGGTCTCCTCGAGATCGGTGATCCGGAGGATCGCGCGGGCGCCGTCGAAATATTGGAGCCCCGCCTTGTGCAGGGGCTGGGCCCGCAGGAGGAGCGGGCGCCGGCCCGGCCGCTCGACGACGACGGGCGCCAGCGCCGGGCTGCCGGGCTGCAGCTCGGACCAGATCGCGGCGGCGACATGGGCCTGCAGGGCCGCGCTCGCCCGCAGATTGCCCGGGACCACGAGGGCACCCCGCCTCACGTCGAGGGGGCCGCCGAGGAAGCGCTCCGCGGCGCTGCCGGTGCGCAGCACGCGGCCCGTCCTGTCGAGGAGAAGTGCTGGCACGCGCAGCGACTCGATCGTGTCGACGATCCCGTCGAGCCGGGTCGCGCCGACGTCGCGCGCCAGGGTGGCGGCCCGGCCGAGGGGGGCGATGAGCCGCCGCAGGGCCCGCTGCTCGTCGGGCGTGAAGGGGCCCTGATCGATCGTGCGCTGCAGGGTGAGGCACCAGACGTCGTCGCCCACCGTGACGAGGAGGCCGGCGACCCATTGAAACCCGTGCGAGCCCAGGAACTCGCTGTAGAACGGGTTCGTCCGCATCGCCTCGGCGGTGGTGATGTCCTGATCGACGAGGAGACCCGTGCGGATCAGCGTCGGGATGCCGTGGCCCCGGTAATCGTGCTGGAACCAGCCGGTGCTGAAATAGGCCGCCATCAGCGTCTCGAGCGAATCGCTGGTGGGCACACCCGGCACGCGGCCCCGGATGGGCAGGGCGCCGGCGCCCCGGCTGCCCGTCGCCTCGACGATCCGGGAGACCGCCTCCGGCCACGCCTCGGGCCGGATGGCGGCCGAGATCAGCGTCTCCTCGATACTGCGCAGCGTGTCGTCGTCGAGGTGCATCGGCCCTCCGGCGGCGCAGGCGCGAAGATGATGCGCTGCACTCTACCTGTCAGGCTACGCATCCGAACCGAAAGAGGGAAGTATCGGCGCCGCACGGGCGTCCGATTTCAGACCCAGCCCTGGAGCTCCCGCCGCACGACGTGCTCGATCACACGCATGCCGAGATCGGAATCGTTGAGGCAGGGAATGTAGGCGAAGTGCTCGCCGCCATTCTCCTCGAAGTAATGGCGGTTCTCGCCGTCGAGCTCTTCGAGGGTCTCCAGGCAATCGGCGGTGAAGCCGGGCGCGACGATGGCCATGCGCTTCACGCCGCTCTTGGCCAGGGCCTGAACCGTCTCGTCGGTATAGGGCTTCAGCCACTCCTCGTTGCCGAAGCGGGACTGGAAGGTGACGCGCATCCGCTCCGGCGAGAAGCCGAGCGCCTCGCGGATCAGGCGGCCCGTCTTCACGCACTGGCAATGGTAGGGGTCGCCCTTGAGGAGGTAGCTCTTCGGCACGCCGTGGAACGAGGTGAGGATCACCTCCGGCTCGAAATCGAGCTTGGCGAGGCCCTCGCGGATCGATTGGGCGATCGCCTCGATGTAGACCGGATCGTCGTGGTAGGGCGGCGAGACGCGGACCGTCGGCTGCCAGCGCATCTGCATCAGGGCCTTGAAGGCCTGGTCGCAGGCCGTGGCGGAGGTCGCCGCCGCGTATTGCGGGTAGAGGGGCACGAGCAGGATCCGGTCGCAGCCCTGGTCGAGCAGGGCCTGGATGCGCAGCGAGACCTCCGGCTTGCCGTAGCGCATCGCCCAATCGACCAGGACCGAATCACCCATCGCCGCCTGCAGGCGCTCGCATTGGCCGCGGGTGATGGTCTTGAGCGGGCCCTCGTCGCGCTCGGTGTTCCAGACGCTGGCATAGTCCCGGCCCTTCGGCCCCGGCCGCTTCGTCAGGATGATCAGGTTGAGGAGCGGCCACCAGATCAGGCGCGGCACCTCGATGACGCGCCGGTCGGAGAGGAACTCCTTCAGGTAGCGCCGCATCGGCCAGTAGCTCGTGCCCTCGGGCGTGCCGAGATTCATCAGGAGCACGCCGACGCGGCCCCAGCGCACCGGCGGGTGCTCGGCGGGAAGCGGCGCGCCCTGCACGCCCGGGCCCGGGGCCGCAGACGGCGGCCGGACGGCCTGACCGGTCTGGAGCGAGGCGGGTTCGACGCGTTCGTTCATCGGCTTCCGGCCCCTCGAGGCCGCTTCCTGTGGCGGCCGCCGGAAACGCGGCGGCGGAGGTTTCGTGAGGTGGGGGCGGATTCGGGGGCGAATGCGCCGCGGTTGTCCGCGCGGACATATCTATCTAGAGCACGGAGCCTGCCAGCGAAGATACGACAGGACAGACCGCGACATGCCGTCTCCCCGCTACTTCATCAACCACTTCATGCCCTTCACGGGATACCCCTATACGGGCGCGCCCGCGGCCTGCAATCTCTGCGGCTCGCGCGAGGCGGTCACGGTGGCGGAGACGGACCGGCGCCTGAAGATCCTGCGCTCCATCGCCTGCTCGGAATGCGGCCTGATTCGCACCGACCCGATGCCGACCCCGGCCGAGCTCGCCGATTATTATGCCCATGCCTACCGGGCCGACTACCAGCTCGCCTTCGCGGGCGGGCCGCCCCGGCACCACCTGAACCGCTCGGCCCGCGAGGCGGCCTTCCGCGCCGACCTCCTCGCGCCGATGCTGCGGCCGGGCGCCCGCGTCCTCGATTTCGGCTGCGGCTCCGGCGAGTTCCTCGCCGCCGCGCGGGCGCGGGGCTGCGAGGCGATCGGCGTGGAGCCCGGCCGCGACTACGCCGCCTACGCCCGCAAGGCGCACGGGATCGAGGTCCTGGAGGATGCGGGCGACGAGCGCTTCGAGCCGGGCTATTTCGACGTGATCACGACCCACCACGTGATGGAGCACCTGCGCGACCCGGCCGACGTGATGGAGCGCCTCGCCCGCTGGCTGAAGCCGGACGGCGTGCTCTACGCCGCCGTGCCCGACATGGCGACCGCCGCCAAGCCCCCGCACGAGCGCTTCCACTTCGCCCATGTCCACGGCTTCGTGCGCGAGACCTTCGACCTCACGGCGCGCCGGGCCGGCCTCGTGCCGCACACCGATTACTGGCGGGAGGCCACCACCGTCGTCTACCGCAAGACCGACGAGCCGGCCGGGCGCCTCGCCAATCCCGGCCTCGCGGCTCGCCTCGCCGAGGAGCTGAGGCCGATGCCGCCCGGCGCCTACCTCGCCTCCGGGGCCTGGATCTGGCCGATGGTGCGCCGGAACGCCAGGGCCGTGCGCGACACCTTCGCGTCGCGTTGACCCCCTAGGCCGTTCGGGATTCCGTCTCGGAGAACGCTGCCCGATGCCCCGTCCCAGCCGCCGCCAGACCCTCGGCCTCGGCCTCGGCGCCGGCCTCGCCGCGGGATTGCCGGCCGCGGCGGAGGAGCGCGCGGAGGGGCAATCGGCCCTTCCCGAGGCCACCTTCAGCCTGCTCCTCGTCAACGACGTCTACCAGATGCAGGAGGTCGACGGCCGGGGCGGCTTCGCGCGGCTCAACGCCGTGGTGAAGGCGGAGCGGGCGCGCGGCGTGCCGATGCTCTACGCGCATGCGGGCGACACCCTCTCGCCCTCCCTGATGTCGGGCATCGATCGGGGCGCGCACATCGTCGAACTGCTCGACCTCGCGCCGCCCGACGTGTTCGTGCCGGGCAACCACGAGTTCGATTTCGGGCCTTCGGTGTTCCTGCAGCGCATGGGGGAGGCGAGCTTCCCCGTCCTCGCCGCCAATCTCCGCGACGGCGCGGGCCGGCCGCTGACGGGCGTGCAGGACTGGATCCTCGTGACGCTCGGCGGCGTCCGGGTCGGCGTCGTCGGCATCGCGCTCGCGAGCACGCCGGAGAAGTCGCAGAGCGGCGACCTCCGCTTCGGCCCCGAGATGGAGACGCTCGCCGACCAGGCGGAGCAGCTCCGCCGCGAGGGGGCGGAGATCGTCGTCGGCGTCGCCCATACCGCGCGGCCGACCGACCGGGCGATCGTGGCGGCGGGCCTCGTCGACATCCTGCTCTCCGGCCACGACCACGATCTCCTCGTCCATTACGACGGGCAGAGGGTGCTGGCGGAATCGAGCGTCGACGCCCACTACGTCACCGCGATCGACGTCACCGTGACGGTGACGGGCGAGGGGCAGGCCCGGCGCGTGGCCTGGCGCCCGCGCTTCCGCATCCACGACACCGCGACGGTGACGCCGGACCCGGAGACGCTGGCGATCGTGAACCGCCTCGAAGGGGAGCTCTCCCGCGAACTCGACGCGCCGCTCGGCGCGACGCGCACCGCCCTCGACAGCCGGATCGCCACGGTGCGGGCACGCGAATCGAGCTTCGGCGACCTCGTCGCCGACGCACTCCGCGCCGCCACCGGCGCCGAGGCCGCGATCATGAACGGGGGCGGCATCCGGGGAAACCGCCTCTACCCGGCCGGCAGCGTGCTGACGCGGCGGGACATCCTGACGGAACTCCCCTTCGGCAACACCACCGTGCTCGTCGCGATCTCGGGCGCGCAGCTGCGCGCGGCGATCGAGAACGGGCTCGCCGATTTCGGCCGAACCGCCGGCCGGATGCTGCAGGTCTCCGGGCTCACGGTCACCGTCGACCCGGAGGCGCCGCAGGGCGCGCGGGTCGTCTCGGTCGCGGTCGGGGGCGAGCCCCTCGACGCGGGCCGCACCTATCGCGTGGCCTCGAACAGCTTCCTCTACGACGGGGGCAACGGCTACGGCGTCCTCGCGAAGGGCCGCACGCTCATCGGCGCCACCGACGGCAAGCTCGTCGCCAACGAGGTGATGGCCTACATCCGGGCGAACGCCCCCCTCGACGTCGAGTCCGGGCACCGCATCCTGGTCCGCTGATGACAGACACGCCCGTCGCCGCGGCGCTCGCGCGCTTCCGCGCCTCCGGCTCCCCCTGGGCCGGCCTTCCCTTCTTCACGGACGGCAGCGCCGACCGTGTCGCGGCGCGGGTCGACGCCCGCATCGCCTCGGGCGCGCGCGTCCTGCCCGACCCCGAGAACATCTTCCGGGCGCTCGGCCTGACGCCGCCGGATGCCGTCAAGGTCGTGATCCTGGGGCAGGACCCCTACCCGACGCCGGGCGACGCCAACGGGCTCGCCTTCTCCTACGTGGGCACGGGCCGCCTGCCGGCTTCGCTCAAGGTGATCCTGGCGGAGGTGGCGCCGGGCCGGCCGGGAAGCGGCGACCTCACCCCTTGGGCGCGCCAGGGCGTGCTCCTCCTCAACAGCGCGCTGACCGTCGAGGCGGGCCAGGCCGGGGCGCATCTGCGCTACGGCTGGGCGCGGCTCACCGACGAGGCGGTGGCGGCGGTCTCGGGCCGGCCCGAGCCCGCCGTGTTCCTGCTGTGGGGGGCGCAGGCGCGGGCGCGGGCGGGATTGATCGACGGCGCGCGGCATTGCGTGATCGAGAGCGGCCACCCCTCCCCGCTGAACCGGGCCCGCGACTTCCCGGGCTCGGCCCCCTTCGCGCGGGCGAATGCGTGGCTCACGAAGCGGGGGCTGGCGCCGATCGAGTGGCGGCTGTAGCGCGGCTCAGTCGTCGTCGCTGCCCGCGTACATCCGCTCGGCCATGCCCTCCTCCAGCATCAGCCGGGCGCGGGCCCGCAGCTTCTCGGTCTCGCTCTTGAGCTGACCGCAGGCGGCCAGGATGTCGCGGCCGCGCGGCGTGCGCACGGGCGAGGCGTAGCCGGCGTTGAACACGATCTCGGAGAAGCGCTCGATCCGCTCCCAGTCGGAGCATTCGTAGCGGCTGCCGGGCCAGGGGTTGAACGGGATCAGGTTGATCTTGGCCGGGATCCCCTTGAGGAGGCGCACCAGTTCGCGCGCATCCGCGTCCGAATCGTTGACGCCTTTGAGCATCACGTACTCGAAGGTGATGCGCCGGGCGTTGTTGAGCCCCGGATAGCGGCGGCAGGCGTCGAGCAGGTCCGCGATCGGGTACTTGCGGTTCAACGGCACCAGCTCGTCGCGCAGGTCGTCCCGCACCGCGTGGAGGGAGATCGCCAGCATGGCGTGCGCCTCCTCGCCGAGGCGCTGCATCTGCGGCACCACGCCGGAGGTCGAGACCGTGATGCGGCGGCGCGACAGGCCGAGGCCCTCCTGGTCCGACATCACGCCGACCGCGTCGATCACGTTGTCGACGTTGTAGAGGGGCTCGCCCATGCCCATGAACACGATGTTCGTGACGAGGCGCCCCACCTCGCCGCCCCCGGTCGCGTCCCGCGAGGGCATCTGGCCGACGAAGTCGCCGAGTTCGTCGCGCGCCACGATGAGCTGGGCGGTGATCTCGGCCGCCGAGAGGTTGCGCACGAGGCGCTGGGTGCCCGTGTGGCAGAACGAGCAGGTCAGCGTGCAGCCGACCTGGGAGGAGACGCAGAGCGTGCCCCGGTCCGGCCCCGGGATGTAGACGCACTCGATCTCGGCGCCCCGGTTGTGATCGTGGGCCCCCGTCGGCGCCATGCGCAGGAGCCACTTGCGGGTGCCGTCGCGGGAGACCTGGGCGGTGACGATCTCCGGCCGGTCGAGGGTGTAGTGCTCGGCGAGCAGCGACTTCAGCCCCTTCCCGACATTGGTCATCGCGTCGAAGTCGCGGGCGCCGCGCACGTTGAGCCAGTGCCAGATCTGCCCCGAGCGCATGCGGCTCTCGCGCTCGGGCACGCCGACGGCCACGAGCCGCGCCTTCAGGTCCGCGCGGGTGAGCCCGACGAGGGAGGCCCGCCGTCCAGGCAGGGGAGCGGCCGCCTCGGGCCGGAACTCGGGCGTCTTCTCGATTGCGGGAACGGCGCTGCCTGCGCGCCGGGCGGTGTCGAACGACGCCGTCGCCATGATCGTCTCGGGGCCTTCGGAGAGGGATATCCGCCGCATATAGGCGAAAAGCGGCCGAAACGCGAACCGGGGCCGGTGCGGATCAGCCCTCCTTCCCGCGCTTCGCAGGTCTGCCCCCGTCGCACAGACGCCCGGCTTCGCGGCGTAGCACCGCGTTGATCCGGGTCTGCCAGCCAGGACCCGAGGCCTTGAAAGCGGCCAGCACGTCCGGGTCGAGGCGGAGCGCGGTGAGAACCTTGCGGTTCTCGGATCGAGGCCGGCCGCGCCGACGAGCGAGATCGGCTCCGTCACCGGGAACGGCGCGCGCCATCATCGCGTCGGTCAACTCGGGAATCTCCTCATACTCGTCCGCTTGGACGATGTGGGCATCGACGCGCGCGAGATCGGTCTGCCCGGCGAGCGCGGGCGCGGGATCAGCCGAGGAGGTGCGCATAGCGGGCTTTCTCGCGGTCATTGGCCTTTCTCATGGAGATGACGTGACGATCCGCGCCGCGCGGCGTCCAGATCAGGATGATCATGCGACCGAACAGCCGGCCGGCCGTCACGATCCGCACCCTCGAAGCTGACGCATGCTCCCGTGAACACGCTCTCCGCATCGCGAAAGTCCAGACCCCGCTCGGTCAAGGTCCTGGCCCGCTTCACCGGGTCGAACGTGATCGCCATGCGAGGTTAATGTATCTACAGGAATACGCCGAGAGGGCAAGGATCGATCCCTGAGCCGGCCTGGCACCGGCGCGTCTCACCCCAACACCCCCAGCGCCTCGCAGCGGAAGGCGCCGTAATCGGTGCGGGCCAGGCGCTCGGCGAGCGCCGGCAGGAACAGGCCGGCCTCCTCGGCGAGCGTCCAGGGCGGGTTGACGACGACGAGGCCGGTGCCGGTGAGGCGCGTCGGGTCCGGGCGGTCGATCATCAGGTCGAGGCGGAGCGCCGGCCGCGCCAGGGCGGCGTCGAGGTCGTCGACCATGCGGTCGACGCCCGCGACGTCCTTGATCGGGTACCACGCCAGGAAGAGGCCGGTCGGCCACTTCGCCACCGCCCGGGCGAGGCGGGTGCCGAGGCGCTCGATCTCGCCCGGCTTCTCGTAGGGCGGGTCGATCAGGACGAGGCCGCGCCGCTCCGGCGGCGGGATCAGGCTGCTCAGGGCGGTCCAGCCGTCGAGCTGCAGCACCTTGGTGCGCGGATCCTGGTTGTAGCGGGCGCGCAGGGTCTCGGCGTCGACCGGGTGCAGTTCCACGAACACGCCCTGGTCGGTCGGCCGCAGGGCCTCGCGGATGAACGCGGGCGAGCCCGGATAGACGCTGGGGCCGTGGCGCGCGCTCACCGCGGCCACCGCCGCGCGATAGGGCGCGAGCAGCGCCTCGATCTCGGCGGGGAAGGGCTCGTCGAGACGGCCCCAGCCGTCCCGCCACTCGGCCGTCCGCCCGGCCTCGTCCCCCGCGAGGTCGTAGAAGCCGATTCCCGCGAAGGCGTCGATCGCCCGGAAGGCCGCCGGCTTGCGCTGGAGATGGGCGAGCACCCGCGCCAGGACGAGGTGCTTCAGGACGTCGGCGAAATTGCCGGCATGGAAGGCGTGACGGTAATTCATGCTCGCTCGGGTCGGCCGCGCCCGGAACACCGCCTCAGCGGGCGGCCTCGACGGCGATCTCCGGGGCGCGGCAATTCTGGCGCGCCACCTCGGGGCAGGAGGCGAAGCCGCGCAGGTCCTTGGTGAAGCAGAGGCGCACCTCCTGCAAGCGCCCGCGGGCGCAGGCCACCGCCATCATGTCGGGCCGGAGCCCCTTGTTCGCCAGCACGAATTGCCGCGCGATCTCGATCGGCGCGAGCCGGCGCTCGCTGCCGGCGTCCTTGAGCGCGTCGGGGATCGTCACGGCGGCGCGCGCCTCGCGGGCGGCGCGGAAATAGGCGGCCGGGTCGAGGCCCGAGCAGGTGCCGTGCTTGCGCCACTCGTAGCGGGCGAGCCCCTCGCTGGGGAAGACCTCGCCGGCGACCTCCATGGCCTGCCGGGTCGGCGCGCGCTCGAAGGCCGAGCAATTCGTCGGATAGCCGCGTGTGTATTGCGGCCAGAGGCCGTGCACCACGAAGCCGAGGCCGCGGCCGGGCGTGCATTGGCGCTCGTCGCGGGAGGCGCCCGCGCCGCCGCAATAGGTCGGCGACCAGGAGAGCGCCAGCACGTAGAAGTCGAAATCACCGGGCCGGCCGCGCCCGAAGCCGCCCTCGTCCTGCGCCGATGCCGGCGCGGCGAGCAGCCCTGCGGCGAGCGCCGCGATCCCCCGTAAACCCTGCTTCATCACCCTCCCCCGAGGCAGAAGCGAGCCGGACCGGACGCTTACGGGCGCGCCATCCGGCAGGCCGTGGCGTAGGCGTAGGCGAGGTTGCGGTCGAGCCCGTGCACGCAGAACTCGACGCCCCAGGTCGAGCCGATGATGCCGAGGCTCTCGCGCACCGAATAGTCGACCTTGCGGCGCACCCCGTCCGAGGTGGTGGCGGTCGCGCTGCAGAAGCGGCGCGGATAATAGTCGAGGCCCCAGGGACGCCACGCCGTGCGCTCGATCCGGTCGTAGGCGACGATCGTCAGCGACGAGTTCCAGAACTTCGCCTCCTTCTCGGCGAACTGGGTCGCGACCTTCTCCAGGACGTCGGGATCCTGGCAGCCCGGGATCTTGGCGTCGAAGGGGAAGGTGCGTTCCTCGGCGGGCTCGATCTCCTCGCGCGCCGAGCGCGCGAGGGCGGGCTCGATCGCGCCGGCGAAGGCGAGGCCGAGGCACAGGGCGGCGAGGAGGGGGTTCGGGCGCATGCCGGCGTCTTCCGCTGGAAACCTGAGCGTTTGACGATGCCCCGCCGCCCTGTGGAGTCAACCCGGCGCGGGTGCTCCTCGGCGCTTTCGCGGCGCAGTGGGGTGTGCGGGGCACACCCCCCGGCGGGCGGCGCTCAGTAGATCGGGCCGCCCGCGAGGCCCGGGGCAGCGAGCGAGAGGGGCTCCTCCTCGAAGCCCGGCGCCGGCTCCTCGTAGGCGGGTGCGGCGGCAAGGCGCGAGGCGGGCGCCTGCGGCCGGTAGGGTCGCGGCGCGGGGGCGGCGGCGTAGGCCGAGGGCGCCGGTGCCGCGAGCGCAGGCGCCCCGGGCGCGCGGGCGACCTTCGTCGGGGTGCCGCGCGCCGACATCGGGGTGAGGCCGTAGGGATCGTCCTCCTCGACGTCGATCGGGGCCTGGGGCGGGGCCGGCTGGCGCATGGGCGGGCGCGGATAGGAGGAGCGGGCGCCCTCCGCGCCGAGCTGCGGCACGAACTTGATCAGGGGCTGGCAGATGCGCTTGAGGCCGCGCGGGTCGTGCCGGGCGAGGTCCACGTGGATGTGGTCGTAGTGGAACACGTTCGAGCCCGGGGCCAGCACGGTGGTGAAGCGCTGGCAGGCGCCGAGGAAGACCTCGCGCAGGAAGCCCTGCTCGGCCTCGGTGCCGCGCCAGCCGCCCTTGACGGTGATGACGGACCCGTCGGCGAGCTTGAAGGACATGATGTCGACGGCGTTGCCGAAGGAATGCTCCGAGAGCTTGGCGCCGGCCTGGTTGTTGCGGCCGCGGCAGGCGTAGGAGCCCGCGTTGATCTCGGCCACGGGCTGGCCGAAATAGAGGTTCGCCGCGGGCTGGATCGTGTCGGCGAGCCACGCCTCGGCCTCCGCCAGCGCCGGGCAGGCGAGCGTCATGCGCTGCTTGAGGAGCACCGAGCCGTTGCCGAGCCGGGTGACGCGGAAGGGCTGCTGCATGCCGCAGGGGCCCGGCCCGTCGATCTCCTTGGCCGCCGTCACGAACTCGGTCTGCTGCACGAGCTTCTTGGCGAGGCAGACCTGCTCCGCTTGGTCTCGCCACGGCTCGCGCCGCTCAAACTTGTTGAGCGCACAGCCGGTGAGCCCCGCGCCGAACAGCGCAAGGGCGGAGAACGCGAAGACGCTACGCCACATGGTCCGGAAGATGCCGCAGGTTGTGTAAAGGGACCGTCAACGAAGGAGCGGCGGGGCCTTGCGTTGACAGGCAGGGGTCGTTCGGCCGAACTCCGCGCCCATGCTGTCCCTCGTCGATCTCCGCACCCGCATCGAAGCCGGCACGCTGACGCCGGAGGGCGCCGTCCGCCTCGTCGAGGCGGCGGTCGCGCAGGGCGAGCCGGGCGTACGGGCGATCGCCGCACAGGATCCGGCACCGTCGATCCCCGCGCGGGGGCCGCTCGCCGGCATCGCGGTCGGGATCAAGGACATCATCGACACGGCCCACCTGCCGACGCAGATGGGCTCGCCGCTCTACGCCGGCTGGCGGCCGAAGGCGGACGCGGCAATCGTGAGCCGGCTCAAGAGCCTCGGCGCGGTGCCGCTGGTGAAGACGACGACCTCCCCCTTCGCGAGCCTCGACCCCACGGCGACGCTGAACCCGAGCGCGCCCGGTCGGAGCCCGGGCGGCTCCTCGGCGGGCTCGGCCGCTTCCGTGGCGGCCGGAATGCTCCCGCTGGCGCTCGGCACGCAGACCGGCGGCTCGGT
>NZ_SMNT01000080.1 GCF_004348265.1 Methylobacterium segetis | reverse complement strand
CCAGTATTTCACGTCGCCCCTGATCGCGGCGGCGCTGGCCGCCCGGCTCGCCGAGCCGGACGGGCCCGAGATCGTCGTGGTGCTGACCGAGCGCAGCCCGAACGGCTTCGACCGGCTGACCATGGACAGCGCCCGCCGCGGCCTGATCGCGCGGCTGCGCGCGGCCGACCCCCATCGTCGCCTGCGGGTGCTGGCGCCCCGCACGCCGGCCGGCGGCCCGATCCTCGTCCACTCGAAGGTCGCGGTCTTCGACGACCGGCTGCTGCGGGTCGGCTCGACGAACCTCAACAACCGGTCGCTCGGCCTCGACACCGAGTGCGACCTCGCGATCGAGGCTCTGCCCGGTGAGCCCCACGACCTGCGCCGGGAGGCGATCGCGCGCGTGCGCGACGGCTTCGTCGCCCACCATGCCGGCTGTCCGCGAGACCGGTTCGAGGCGGTGGTGCGGCAGCGCGGCTCGGTGCGCGCCGCCCTCGACGACCCCGCCCTCGTCTCGCCCGAGCGCCTCTGCGCCGTCGTCGCCTCCCGGCGGGGCCTCCTCGCCCGGTTCATCGAGGCGTGGCATGTCGGCGATCCGGTCGGCACCGCCGACCTCTGGCGCCCGTGGCGCCGCCGGCGCGCCCTGCGCGTCCGCACGGAACCCGCGGCGCCGGGGGATGCCGCGCGCGTCCCCTCCCGGTCCGAGAGGGAGGCGGTGAGGGAGGCGGCCTCTCCGGACAGGGCGCATCCCTCGCCCCACCCCGCTCCCGTCCGGGAGAGGGAGCCCGCCGTGCCCTCCGGCCCGGACCGCTAGACCGTCGCCGACGCCCGCGCGGCGATCCCGGCCGGTGCCGGCGTGAGGCAGAGCTCCGTGAGGAGCGGCAGGTGGTCCGAGGCGAGGCGCGGTAGCGCACCCCGCACGACGCCGGCCCGCTCGGCCGTGACACCGTCGCTGACGAAGACGTGGTCGAGGCGCAGCACCGGGAAGCGGCTCGGGAAGGTGGCGCCGCGCCCCTGCCCGCCTGCGAGGCCGCGCACGTCGGTGAGCCGGGCGGCGAGCCGCCGGTAGGCCCGGGACAGGGGCGTCGCGTTGAGGTCGCCCACCAGCACGAAGGGCGTGCGCGCCCGGTCCCCGCCGAGCCAGTCGGGGCCGAGCAGCGCCTCGACCTGCGCCAGCCGCTCGCGCCCGGACAGGCCGAGATGCGTGTTCAGGATCTGCAGGCGGCCCCCGCCCACCGCGACCTCCACCCAGAGGGCGCCCCGCGGCTCCAGGCCGGGCCGGCGGGCGAGGCCGGGCAGGGCGCCGGCCTTGACGAGGCTCGCCGGCCGTGTCGTCAGGATGGCGTCCCCGTAGCGCTCCTCCAGGATCTGCAGGGCGGGATGGAAATGGTGGCGCATGTCGAGGAGCCGCGCGATCTCCTCGGCCTGATCGAGCCCGCCGGTGCGGGCGCGCCCGACATCGACCTCCTGGAGCGCGACGACGTCCGGCTCGCAGGCCGCGATCACCTCGGCGATGCGGGCGGGCGAGATCACCCCGTCCACACCCCGGCAGTGGCGGATGTTGTAGGTCATCAGGCGCAGCCGCGCCGGCCGGGGAAGCGGGAGATCCATGCGGGACGCTGGTGGGGCGATCGGCGGATCGCGGGCGAGATGATCTAGGGCGGTGCGGCCCCCTCTGGAACCCGCGCGGCGCCCCTCTCCCGGACCGGGGCGGCGATCCTCACACCGACAGCCAGCGCCGCACGTCCGCCTCGACCATGGTGGCGCGGGGTCCCGCCTCCACCACCTGACCTCGGTCCATCACCGCGTAGGTGTCGCAGAGGTCGCGGGCCCACTCGAAATACTGCTCGACGAGGATGATCGCGATCTTCTTTTGGGAGCGCAGAAACGTGATCGCTCGGCCGATATCCTTGATAATCGAGGGTTGTATTCCCTCGGTCGGCTCGTCGAGGACGAGAAGGCGCGGGCGCGTCACCAGTGCCCGGCCGATGGCGAGCTGCTGCTGCTGGCCGCCCGAGAGGTCGCCGCCGCGCCGGTGCAGCATGTCCTTCAGCACCGGGAACAGGTCGTAGACCTCCCCCGGCACGTGGCGGTCCGCCCGCCGGCAGGGGGCGAAGCCGGTCTCCAGATTCTCCTTCACGGTCAGCAGCGGGAAGATCTCGCGCCCCTGCGGCACGAAGGCGACGCCCGCCCGCGCCCGGTCGTAGGGGGCAAGGCGCGAAATGTCCTTGCCCCCGAGCCGGATGGCGCCCTTCGAGATCGGCTGCTGGCCGACGATCGCCCGCATCAGCGAGGTCTTGCCGACGCCGTTGCGGCCGAGCACGCAGGTCACCTGGCCCGGCTCGGCGGTGAGCGAGACGCCGCGCAGAGCCTTCGCCGCGCCGTAATGGAGATCGACGTCCTCGACGGCCAGCATGCTCAGCGCCCCAGATAGACTTCGACGACCCGGGGATCGCCCGACACGGCGTCGATCGAGCCCTCGGCCAGCACGGCTCCCTCGTGCAGGCAGGTGACCCGGCACGCGAGCGCCCGCACGAAGTGCATGTCGTGCTCGACCACCATCACGGCGTGGTCCCGCGCGATGGCCCGCAGCAGCGTCGCCGTGGCCTCGGTCTCGGCATCCGTCATGCCGGCGACCGGCTCGTCGACGAGGAGCAGCTTCGGGTCCTGCGCCAGCAGCATGCCGATCTCCAGCCACTGCTTCTGCCCGTGCGAGAGGTCGGCCGCCGGGCGCCCGCGATGGGCGATCAGCCCGACCGTCACGAGGATCTCCTCGACGCGCGCCGCCTCCACCCGGTTGCGCCAGCCGAACAGAGAGGCAAGCGCGCGGCGCGGCCCCTTGAGCGCCAGCACGATGTTGTCGGTCACCGTGTGGCTCTCGAACACGGTCGGCTTCTGGAACTTGCGGCCGATGCCGAGATCGGCGATCGCCGGCTCGTCGAGGCGGGTGAGGTCGTGCACCCCGTCGAAGACGGCCGCCCCGGTATCGGGCCGGGTCTTGCCCGTGATCACGTCCATCATCGTGGTCTTGCCGGCCCCGTTCGGGCCGATGATGGCGCGCATCTCGCCCCGCTCGAGCGTGAGCGAAAGGCCGCGCAGCGCCCGGTAGCCGTCGAAGGTGACGCGGACGTCGTCGAGGTAGAGGAGCGCCCGGGTCAGGCGGCGCTCGGTCGCCGGGCCGACCGCGGGCTCGGGGCTCAGGAGATCGGCCTCGCTCATCAGCCGCGCCCTTCCTCGGCCAGCTTGCCCGGGATCTCGGGCTCGGGCGGGAGCCTCGCCGCCGCGCGCCGGCTGCCGAACCGCTCGATCGCGGTGCCGACGATCCCTTTCGGCAGGAAGAGCGTCACGAGGACGAACAGGGCGCCCAGCGCGAAGAGCCACGCGTCCGGCAGGGCGCCGGTGAGCAGCGTCTTGGCGTAGTTGACGAGGATGGCCCCGAGCGCCGCCCCGACGAGGGTGCCGCGCCCGCCGACCGCGACCCAGATCACCGCCTCGATCGAGTTCGTGGGCGCGAATTCGGAGGGGTTGATGATGCCGACCTGCGGCACGTAGAGGGCGCCCGCCACCCCCGCCATCATGGCCGAGACCACGAAGGCGAGCGTCTTGTAGGCTTCCGGCCGGTAGCCGAGGAAGCGGGTGCGCGGCTCGGCATCGCGCACCGCGATCAGGACCTTGCCGTAGGCCGAGACCGTCATGAACCGGGCGATCAGGTAGCCGATGGCCAGGGCCGCCGCGGTGGCGAGGAAGAGCGCGACGCGCACCCCTTGAGCCTGGACGGGGAAGCCGAGGATGTCCTTGAAGTCGGTGAGCCCGTTGTTGCCGCCCAGCCCCATGTCGTTGCGGAAGAAGGCGAGCATCAGCGCGAAGGTCATCGCCTGCGTGATGATCGAGAGGTAGACCCCCGTCACCCGCGAGCGGAAGGCGAGCCAGCCGAACACGAAGGCGAGGAGGCCGGGCACCGCGAGCACCATCAGGGCCGCGAAGGGGAAGCGGTCGAAGCCGAGCCAGTACCAGGGCAATTCCGTATAGTTCAGGAACACCATGAAATCGGGCAGGACCGGGTTCCCGTAGACGCCGCGGGGGCCGATCTGGCGCATCAGGTACATGCCCATCGCGTAGCCGCCGAGGCCGAAGAAGGCGCCGTGGCCGAGCGAGAGGATGCCGCAATAGCCCCAGACGAGATCGAGGGAGAGGGCGAGCAGCGCGAAGGCGAGGTACTTGCCGAACAGCGAGACGAGGTAGGTCGGCAGGTGCAGGCCCGAGCCCTCGGGCACCACGAGGTTGAGGAGCGGGACGGCGAGGCAGATCGCGGCCAGCGCGCCGAGGAAGATCCGCCCCTTCAGGTCGACGAGGGCGGGCCTCGGCAGGGTGGCACCCATGCTCACGACTCCACCGCCCGGCCCTTGAGCGCGAACAGGCCGCGCGGGCGCTTCTGGATGAACAGGATGATGAAGACGAGGAGCGCGATCTTCGCGAGCACCGCGCCGAGATACGGCTCGAACAGCTTGTTGGCGACGCCGAGGGTGAGCGCCGCGACCAACGTGCCCCAGAGGTTCCCCACGCCGCCGAACACCACGACGAGGAACGAGTCGATGATGTAGCCCTGGCCGAGATTCGGCGAGACGTTGTCGATCTGCGAGAGCGCGACGCCCGCAATTCCCGCGATGCCCGAGCCGAGGCCGAAGGTCAGGGCGTCGACGAGGGGCGTGCGGATGCCCATCGCCGCCGCCATGCGCCGGTTCTGGGTCACGGCCCGGGTCTTCAGGCCGAAGGAGGTCCTGCGCAGCACGAAGAGCAGGCCGAGGAAGACGCCGAACGAGAACACGACGATCCAGAGCCGGCCCCAGGTGATCGAGAGGCCGAAGAGGTCGAAGGCGCCCGTCATGAAGGCGGGCGCGCTCACCTCGCGGTTCGTCGGGCCGAAGATCGAGCGCACCCCCTGCTGCAGCACGAGGCTGATGCCGAAGGTGGCCAGCAGCGTCTCGAGCGGGCGTCCGTACAGGTGGCGGATGACGCTCCGCTCGATGAGGACGCCGACCGCGCCCGCCACCAGGAAGGCTGCCGGGATGCTGGCGGCGAGCGACCATTCGGACAGGGCGGGCGCGTGCGCGCGGATCGCGCCCTGGACGAGGAAGGTCGTGTAGGCGCCGAGCATCACCATCTCGCCGTGCGCCATGTTGATGATGCCCATCACCCCGAAGGTGATGGCGAGCCCGATCGCGGCGAGGAGCAGCACGGAGCCGAGGGAGATCCCGTACCAGACGTTCTGCGCCGCCCCGATCAGGGCGAGCCGCGTCTCGACCGTCCGGACGCCGCGGTCGGCGGCGGCGCGTACCGCCTCGCTCGGATCGGCGGAGAGGGCGCGAAGCAGGCCTAGAGCGTCGCCGTCGCCGCGGCCCGCGATCGTCTGGATGGCCGCGAGGCGCTCGGGCTCCGCCGCGCCGGGCCGGGCCAGGATCACGGCGGCCCGGGCTTCCGTCAGCGCCCGCCGCACGCTCGCATCCGCCTCCTTCGCGAGGGCGGCGTCGAGGGCCGGGAGCGCGCCCGCGTCGCGGGCCTTGAACATGGCATCCGCCGCCTCGCGGCGCTTGCCCGGATCCGGGCTCGTCAGGTTGAGGCCGCCCATCGCGGCCTCGATCGCCCGGCGGACCTTGTTGTTGGCGCGCACGGGCTTCAGGCCCTCGGCGCTCGCCGGGGCGCCGGTGCGGGCCTCGACGAGACCGGATCCGTCGCGGATGAACAGGGCCCTGTCGGCGGGCCGAGAGAGGAGGCGCCCGTCGGCGAGCGCCCCGATCACGGCCCCGGCGCGCGGGTCGCCGCTCGCCCCGAGCCCGACGATTCCGGCCTCGATCTCCGCATAGCTGTCGCTCGCGAGCCGTGCATAGGCCGCGTCGCCCGGCGCCTGCGCGAGGGCGGGGCCGGCCAGGAGGCAGAGGAGGAGAGTGAGAAGGCGGATCATCGCGGTGCCTCGACGCGCTCCCTCCCCCGTTCGGGAGAGGGCCGGGGAGCGGGATGCGCCCTCCCCCATGCGGGAGAGGTCGGGCGCGCCCTGCCGGGCGGGCGCCTCACGCCCCACCGCACTTCTTGGTCTTGGTGTTGTAGTTGCCGCAATTGAGCGTCACCCAGTCGGCCTCGAGGTCCTTCGAGCCGTCGAGCTGCTTCGACCACGCCTCGCCGGGGATGAGACCGTCCGTCTTCCAGACGACGTCGAACTGGCCGTCATCCTTGATCTCGCCGATGAAGACCGGCTTGGTGACGTGGTGGTTCGGCAGCATCTTCGCGGTGCCGCCGGTGAGGTTCTTCTGCTCGATGCCGGGCAGCGCCGCGATCACCTTGTCGGGCTCCGTGGTGCCGGCCTTCTCCACCGCCTTCACCCACATGTTGAAGCCGATGTAATGGGCCTCCATCGGGTCGTTCGTGACGCGCTTGGCGTTCCTCGTGAAGGCGCGCCACTGCTCGATGAAGGCCTTGTTCTCGGGCGTGTCGATCGACTCGAAATAGTTCCAGGCGGCGAGGTGGCCGAGAAGCGGCTTGGTGTCGATGCCGGCCAGCTCCTCCTCGCCGACCGAGAAGGCCACGACCGGGATGTCGGTCGCCTTCACGCCCTGGTTGGCGAGCTCCTTGTAGAAGGGCACGTTGGCGTCGCCGTTGATCGTCGAGACCACCGCCGTCTTCCTGCCGGCCGTGCCGAAGGCCTTGATGGCGGCCACCCGCGTCTGCCAGTCCGACTGGCCGAACGGCGTGTAGTTGATCGAGATGTCGGCGGGCGCGACGCCCTTCGCCTTCAGGTAGGCTTCGAGGATCTTGTTGGTGGTGCGGGGATAGACGTAATCCGTCCCCTCGAGCACCCAGCGCTCGACCTTCTCCTCGCTCATCAGGTAGTCGACGGCGGGAATCGCCTGCTGGTTCGGGGCGGCGCCCGTGTAGAACACGTTCCGCTCGCTCTCCTCGCCCTCGTACTGGACGGGGTAGAACAGGATCGAGTCGAGTTCTCGGAAGACCGGCAGCACGGATTTGCGCGACACGCTCGTCCAGCAGCCGAACACGGCCGAGACCTTGTCCTTAGCGATGAGCTCGCGGGCCTTCTCGGCGAAGAGCGGCCAGTTCGAGGCCGGATCGACCACGACCGGCTCGAGCTTCTTGCCCAGGACGCCCCCTTTCCGGTTCTGCTCCGCGATGAGCATCAGCATCGCGTCCTTGAGGGTCGTCTCCGAGATCGCCATCGTGCCGGACAGCGAGTGCAGGATGCCGACCTTGATCGTCTCCTGCGCGCGCGCTGCGGACGCGCTGGCCAGTCCGAGGGCGAGGCTGCCGGCCAGCGCGGCGGCGCGGGTCCAGCGTCCGACGGGCGACGGATGCTCCGGTCCGGTCGAGAGGGCTCTGCTCATCGTCGAGGTCTGCCGTTTCCCTGCCCGTTCGGTGGGCGCGAAGGTCTGGCAAGCGATGTGCCAAGCGCCGCCGTGACCGTCGCGCCAAGCCCGTCCGAACGCGGCGCGCCCTCATCCGCGCCTGCCGAGGCAGGCGCCCCGTCGCGCGTGCGGCATCGGCCGTGCATGAGCGCCCGAGCGCGCCTTCAGCGCGTCGCCCGGGCGGGCTAGAACGCGCTGGGGCCTCGCAGGATCGGCTGGGAGCGGCGCATGAGCGGGCGACAGGCGGGGGCGGCCCGCATCGAGATCATCGGCGCGCCGATCGAGGTGGGCACGAGCGAGCCCGGCGCCCTGATGGGGCCCGCGGCGCTGCGCACGGCCGGCCTCGTGCGGACGCTGGCCGATCTCGGCCACGCGGTCGCGGATCTCGGCGACGTGGTGCCCGGCTGCCCGGCGGAGGCACGGGGCCTGCCGGCGGTCGCGGCCTGGACCCGGGTCCTGTCCGAGCGTGTCGGGGCGAGCCTCGCGGGAGGCGCTCTGCCGGTGGTGATCGGCGGCGACCACAGCCTGTCGCTCGGCTCGGTCGACGGGGTGCTGCGCCATCGCGAGGGGGCCGGCCGGCCGCTCTTCGTGCTGTGGCTCGACGCGCACGCGGATTTCAACACGCCGCAGACCTCGCCCTCGGGCAACATCCACGGGATGCCGCTGGCGGCGCTCTGCGGGGAGCCCGGATTCGAGGGTCTGTTCGCGCAGGGCCCGCGCCCGCTCCTCGATCCCGGACGCATCCACCTGTTCGGTCTGCGCTCGATCGATGCCGGCGAGCGCGCCCTCGTGACGGATCGGCACGTCGGCGTCACCGACATGCGGGCCATCGACGAGTTCGGGGTGGTGGCGCCCCTGCGCCGGGTTCTGGAGCGGGTCGCGGCGGCCGGCGGCCACCTGCATGTCAGCCTCGACATCGACTTCCTCGATCCCGGCATCGCGCCGGGCGTCGGCACCACGGTGCCGGGGGGCGCCACCTTCCGCGAGGCGCATCTGATCATGGAGATGCTCCACGATTCCGGCCTCGTCGGCTCCCTCGACGTGGTCGAGCTGAACCCGGTCCTCGACGAGCGCGGGCGCAGCGCCCGGGTGCTGGTGGAACTCGTCGCGAGCCTGTTCGGCCGCCGCATCCTCGATCGGCCGACCCCCGTGATCGAGGCCGTGCCGCGGGACCCGACGCCGTGAGGCGGCGCCGCGCTGACTGTCCCCTCGCCCTGTCGCCTGCCGGAACGGGCGCGCGGCCCCCGCGAAAGATCCGGTAGCCCATGCGGCCCCTCCCCCCGCCCGAGGCGGTGCCAGCCCCCGCCCCGCTGCGCCAGCGCTCCCGCGGCTGCGTCCGGCTCCGGATGGCGCGGGCGGGTGCCGCGACGGTCGTCGCCGACCTTTCGGAATCCGGCCCCTCGCGCCTGCGCTTTCCGAGAACCCACGGGCCGGTGCCGGAGGCCGTCCTCGTCAACACCGCGGGCGGCATCGCCTGCGGCGACCTGTTCGAGATCGGCATCGAACTCGAAGCGGGCGCCGGCCTCGTCCTCACCACAACCGCCGCGGAGAAGGTCTACCGCTCGGATGGGCCGGCGAGCACGATCCGGAACCGCCTCGCCGTCGCGCCGGGCGCCCATCTCGCCTGGCTGCCGCAGGAGACGATCCTCTACGACCGGGCCCGGCTGGAGCGCCGCTTCGAGGCGGATCTCGGCGCGGGTGCGGGCCTCCTCGCCTGCGAGATCGTGATGCTGGGGCGCGCCGCCCGAGGCGAGACCTTCGCTTCGGGCGCGATCCGCGACCGCTGGTTCGTCCGCCGCTCGGGCCGCCTCGTCTACGCGGATGCGCTGCACCTGTCCGGCCCGGTCGCCGACATCCTCGCCCGTCCCGCCACCGGAGGGGGCGCCCGCGCCTTCGGCACGATCCTCGACTTCGCCCCCGGTGCGGAGAGCCGTGTCGAGGAGGCACGGGCGCTCCTCGACATGCCGGGGGACGGCGTCGAGGCCGGCGCCAGCGCCTGGAACGGGCACCTCGCCGTGCGCCTCCTCGGCCAGGATCCGGACGGGCTCCGGAGCCTTGCGGCCCGCTTCCTCGCGGGTTACCGGCACGCGCCCCTGCCCCGGGTCTGGCAAGGGTGATCTCCGGCTTCGCGGGCCTGCCTCCCGCTCAGGCCGCCTGCCCCGAGAGCCAGGCCCGCGCCAGGGCGAGGTCCGTCTGGCCGAGTCCGTGGCCCGTGGGAAGCGTGCGGTGCTCCACCCGGGCGCCCGCCCGCTCCAGCATCGCCGCGAGGGAGGCGGCATTCTCCGCCGGCACGATCGGGTCGAAGGCACCCGACAGGATCAGCACTCCGGCTCCCGCGAGATCCGCCGCCGGCGGCGCGGCGAGCGGCACCATCGGCCGGATCAGGACGGCGCCGGCAAGGGCCTCGGGGTGCAGCAGCAGCGTCGCGGCGGCGATGTTCGCCCCGTTCGAGAAGCCGAAGGCGACCGGCGCGGGCAGGCCGTAGATCCCGCGAGCCTCGGCGACGAAACGCGCGAGGTCCCCGGCCCGGCGGATCACGTCGGCCTCGTCGAACACGCCCTCGGCGAGGCGCCGGAAGAACCGCGGGCTCCCGTTCTCCAGGACCTGCCCCCGCGGCGAGAGCAGGGCGGCGCCCGGCGCTACCATGCGTCCGAGCGGCAGGAGGTCGGCCTCGTCGCCTCCGGTGCCGTGAAGGAGCAGCAGCGGCGGCCGGCTCGGATCGCTGCCCGGCTCGAAGCGGTGGACGAAGCGTGCGGTGTCGGTCGTGGTCGTCATCGGAACCTCCTCGTTTTGGGGCGTGTCACGCGATCTTCGGCAGGACCTCCTCGATCTCGGCCCGGTGCGGCTCCAGGAAGTCCGGGAGCTTGAGCGCCTGCCCCAGCGCCTCGACCGGCTCGTCCGCGGTGAAACCCGGCGCGTCGGTGGCGATCTCGAACAGGACGCCGCCCGGCTCGCGGAAATAGACCGAGCGGAAGTAGTTGCGGTCGCGCTGCTCGGTCACGGTGAGGCCGTGCCGCTCGCGCAGGCGCCCGGCCATCGCCGCCTGGGCCGCGTCGTCGGCCGCCCGGAAGGCGATGTGGTGCACGCTGCCCGCTCCCGGCCGGCCGGGCAGGAAGCCGCCGACCGCGCGCAGGGTGACGAGCCCGCCAAGCCCCGCGCTGCCCGAGAACCGCGTCGCCGAGCCCTCGCGGCCGGACTCGGTGAAGCCGAGCACGTCCGTCAGGATCGCAGCGGTCGGGCCGGCTTCCGCCAGCAGCAGCGTCACGCCGTGGAAGCCGCGGATGGCGTGCTCTCGCGGCACCTCGCCGCCGCTCCAGCCTGCCGCCTCGCCCGCATCCTCGATGCCGACGAGGGCGAGCGCCATCCCGTCCGGATCGCGGAAGCGGAGCGTCGACTCGCCGAAGACCTGCACTCGGGCCTCGTGGCGCACGCCGTGGGCGAGGAGGCGGTGCGTCCACCAGCCGATCGAGGCGCGCGGGACCCGGAAGGCCGTCTCCTGCGTCTCGCCGATCCCGACGCGCCCCGGAGCGGCGTGGGGGATGGGGAAGAAGGTGAGGATCGTGCCGGGCCGCCCCGTCTCGTCCCCGTAATAGAGATGATAGGTGCCCGGATCGTCGAAGTTCACAGTCTTCTTCACGAGGCGCAGCCCGAGGACGCGGGTGTAGAAATCAAGGTTTCGCAGGGCGGGGCCGGAGAAGGCGGTGACGTGGTGCAGGCCGGTCTCGGACATGGCGTGTCTCCTGTGGCTCGCCCGCAGCGGGACCGGGCGGCGTCGTTCGATGGGGCGAATGTGAGCCTTGTCTTCGTCCGCGAAAACGGAAACAAAGGAAAACCATCGTTTCCGGATTGATCGATGAAGCTTCCCGATTTCGAGGCTTGGGCCATCTTCGCGAAGGTCGCCGAGTCCGGCTCGTTCGGACGGGCGGCTGCCGATCTCGGCGTGTCGCCGGGCACGGTCTCGAAGGCGGTGGCGCGGCTCGAGGCGCGGATCGGCGCTCGCCTGTTTCACCGCACCTCACGCCGCCTCAGCCTGACCGAGGCCGGCCGCTCCGCACGCGACGGCGCAGCCCGCCTCCTCGCGGAGGGCGAGGCCGCGGAGGCCGAGGCGCGCGAGGCGGCGGCCGCGCCCCAGGGGCTGGTGCGGCTCGCCGCGCCGATGTCCTTCGGCGTCACCCACGTCGCCCCGCGCCTGCCGGATTTTCTCGCGGCCCATCCGGGGATCTCCGTCGATCTGCACCTCAGCGACGCCCTCGTCGATCTCGTCGGCGGCGGATTCGATCTCGGCCTGCGGATCGCCGCCCTCGCCGATTCCTCGCTGCGGGCACGCCGGCTGTGCGGGATCCGACGCTCCCTCGTTGCGGCGCCGGCCTATCTCGATCGCTGCGGGCGCCCGGACTCGCCGGAGGATCTCGCCCGCCACGCCTGCCTCGGCTACGCCTACCTGCCGACGCCGGACCGCTGGCATTTCCGCGGGCCGGACGGGGCGGAAGCGACGGTCACGCCGGCCGGACCGCTCCGGGCGAACAATGCCGACGCGCTCGGGCCGGCCCTCCGCGCAGGCCTCGGCCTCGCGGTCCAGCCGGATTTCATGATCTGGGAGGACCTGCGGGCGGGCCGCCTGGAGCGCGTCCTGCCCGAATGGTCCGCCCCGCCGATCGCGCTCCACCTCGTGACGCCGCCCGGCGACCCGCGACCCGCCCGGGTGACGGTGCTGATCGCCTATCTGGCCGAGGTCCTCGCGGCCGCTCCCTGGGCCGAAGGCGCGCGCTGAGGCGAAGGCCGGATTGCGCACGGATGTCCGCTCCCGGGGCGAGCGCATCGCGGCCCCTGCCCGGCCGGACCTCGCCGCTGCCCGGCTGGCGCCGGGCTTGCAGAGCGGCGCCGGATCCTGAAGATCGGCGCCCGATACCCTTGGAGCGAACGCGACCCGATGCGACCGAACCGCCTTCTCGCCCTGCCTCTCGCTCTCGTCCTGTCCACGGCCGCACGGGCCCACGACCTCTGGCTCAGTCCGTCGCCCGGCGGCGTCGCGGTCCAGTTCGGGCACGTGCACGAGCCCGAACTGCCGAACGCCGACAAGCTCGTCCACCTCTCCGCGCTGACGGGTGCCGGCACCACGCGCCTCAGCGCCCGGCCTGAGGGCACGGTGCTGGCGGCGGCGCTGCCGGCCGGGGCCGAGGGGGCGCTCGTCTCGGCCGCCTACGACAACGGCTTCTGGGTGCGCCTGCGCGAGGGCGGGGAGCGCAATGCCGACCGGCGTTCGGTGCCGGATGCACAGCGCAGCCAATGGTCGATGAAGTTCGCGAAGGCCGTGATCGGCCCCGGCGCGCCCTGGGAGCGGGTCCTCGGCCAGACCCTCGAGATCGTGCCCCTGGAGGCGCCGGGCGCGGCCGCGGGGGCGATCCGGGTGCGCGTGCTGTTCGAGGGCCGGGCGGTCGCCGGCGCCGAGGTCGTGGCCACCAGCGGCGAGGCGCCGGAGACCCGCGTCACGACGGATGCGAAGGGCGCCGCGCGCGTGCCCCTGGCGCAGGGAGGCCGGCAGATCCTCGCCGTCTCCCACCGGGTGAGGCCCTCGCGTACCCCGGATCTCGCGGATGCCGACGCCTACAGCGCGACGCTCGCCTTCGCGACCGCCGAGCCGCGCACCAACTGATCGTCCTACCCAGGCCCCGCCCCTCGGCCCCTCGGCCTCTCACCCGAGGCCGCCCGCCTCCTCCACGAAGCGGGCGATCGCGTCGGCTCCGCGCCCCTCGCGCAGGGACGCGAAGACGAAAGGACGCTGCCCCCGCATCCGGCGGGTGTCCGCCTCCATCACGGAGAGGTCCGCGCCGACGAGCGGGGCGAGGTCCGTCTGGTTGACGATCAGGAGATCGGAGCGGGTGATGCCGGGGCCGCCCTTGCGGGGGATCTTCTCGCCGCCCGCCACGTCGATCACGTAGAGGGTGAGGTCGGCGAGTTCCGGCGAGAACGTCGCGGCGAGGTTGTCGCCGCCCGACTCGATCAGAACGAGGTCGAGCGTCGGGAACCGGCGGCGCATCTCGGCCACCGCCTCGAGGTTGATGGAGGCGTCTTCGCGGATCGCCGTGTGCGGGCATCCGCCGGTCTCGACCCCCAGGATGCGCTCCTCCGGCAGGGCGCCGGCCACGGTGAGGATGCGGGCATCCTCCTTGGTGTAGATGTCGTTCGTGATCGCGCAGATCTCGTAGCGGTCGCGGAAGCGCTTGCAGAGCTGCTCCATCAGGGCGGTCTTGCCGGACCCGACCGGGCCGCCGATGCCGACGCGGAGAGGGCCGTTCAGGGAGGTCATCGTCTCAGCTCCGGAAGAGGCGGGAATATTGCGTCTCGTGCCGGAACGAGCCGAGATCGAGCCGCAGGCAGGCCGAGCCGAGTTCGTCGAGCCCCGCCCCGCGGAGGGAAGCGGCGAGATCCGCGACGCGGGGGCTCAGGGCGGCGATCACCCGCATCCCGGCGCTCTGGCCGATCGGCGCGACGCGCAGGGCGGCCGAGACGAGGTTCTGGACGAAGGCAAGCCCGTAGGCCGCGACCGTGACGTCGCGCGCGAGGCCGTGGGCGCCCGCGGCCGCACCCACTGCGACGGGGTAGGCGACGGCGCCCGGCAGGGCGGCGCAGACGGCCGGAAGCGCGGGGTTGGGCCAGGCCGCCGCCGTCGCGTCGAGGAAGCTGCGGCCCTGCTGGCTCGTCTCGAGGTGCAACTCGCGGGAGGGCGCGAGCGCGAGCGCGAGGTCGTTCGTCTCCGCGAGCGCGGCCCCATCGCCCTCCGCCGTGGCCCGGTGGGCGGCACTTGCCAGGATCATGTCGTTGCGGCCGGCGCCGCGCTCCAGCGCGTCCGAGAGCCACGCCTCCAGGCTCGCGGCGTCGGTGACGTCGCCCGCCTCCACGGCCCCTTCGAGGCCGTGCGAGTAGGCGTAAGCCCCGACCGGATAGGCGGGAGAGAGCCATGCCATGAGGCGCAGGGTCTCAACCGTGGGCATGGTGGCCGTGGCGGTGCCCATCTTCATGCCCATGCCCATGCCCATGCCCATGCCCATGCCCGCCCGCATAGGCGCCGCCTTCGGGGCGGAAGGGGCGCTCCACCGGCTCGGCGGTGCCGCCGAGGCCGCGCACCATCTCGGCGAGCACGTGGTCGTCGGCGATGAAGACCGCCTCCTCGCCGATCTCGGCCGGGATGTGGCGGTTGCCGATGTGCCAGATCAGGCGCTTGAGGGCGAGCGCGCTCGGCGCCCGGATCTCGAGGAGGCGCTCGGCCGCGGCCTCCACCCAGACGAGGCGCCCGTCCTCGAGGACGAGGGCGTCGCCGTCCTCCAGCACGGCCGGCTCGGCGAGGTCGAGGAGGAACGGCAGGCCGCCGACGCCCCGCATCGCCACACGGCGGCGGTGGCGGTCGCCGTGGTCGAGGACGACGCGGTCGACGATCTCGCCCGGGCCGATGGCGCGGGCGCGCAGGATGCGGGTGGCGCGGATCATGGGCTCAGAACGGATGATGGGCTCGGAACGGATGATGGGCTCGGAACGGATCATGGGCTCAGAACAGGAAGTAGCGCTGCGCCATCGGCAGCACCTCCGCGGGCTCGCAGACGAGGAGTTCGCCGTCGGCCCGCACGTCGTAGGTCTCGGGGTCGACCTCGATGACGGGCGTGGCGTCGTTGAGCACCATGCTCGCCTTCGAGATGCCGCCGCGCACGTTCTCGACGGCGACGAGCGCCTTGCCGACGCCGAGGCGCTCGGCGAGGCCGTCCTCCACGGCTGCCTTCGAGACGAAGGTGAGCGCGGTGGCGGGGGGCGCGCGGCCATAGGCGCCGAACATCGGGCGGTAATGGACGGGCTGGGGCGTCGGGATCGAGGCGTTGGGGTCGCCCATCGGGGCGGCGGCGATCATGCCGCCCTTCAGGACGAGGTCGGGCTTGACCCCGAAGAAGGCGGGCGACCAGAGCACGAGGTCGGCGAGTTTGCCGGGGTCGACCGAGCCGATATGGCGGGAGATCCCGTGCGCGATCGCGGGGTTGATCGTGTATTTGGCGATGTAGCGGCGCACGCGCAGGTTGTCGTTGCCGGAGGCGTCGCCGGGCAGCGCGCCCCGCTGGCGCTTCATCTTGCAGGCGGTCTGCCAGGTGCGGATCGCGACCTCGCCGACCCGGCCCATCGCCTGGCTGTCCGAGGACATCATCGAGAGCGCGCCGATGTCGTGCAGGATGTCCTCGGCGGCGATCGTCTCCCGGCGGATGCGGCTCTCGGCGAAGGCGAGGTCCTCGGGGATCGACGGGTCGAGGTGGTGGCAGACCATGAGCATGTCGAGATGCTCGTCGATCGTGTTCGTCGTGTAGGGCCGCGTCGGGTTGGTGGACGAGGGCAGGACGTGAGGCAGGCCCGCCACCTTGATGATGTCGGGGGCGTGGCCGCCGCCGGCCCCTTCCGTGTGGAAGGCGTGGATGGTGCGGCCCCGGAAGGCCGCGATCGTGTCCTCGACGAAGCCCGACTCGTTCAGGGTGTCGGTGTGGATCATGACCTGCACGTCCTGCGCGTCGGCGACGGTAAGGCAGGTGTCGATGGCGGCCGGGGTCGTCCCCCAATCCTCGTGGAGCTTGAGGGCGCAGGCGCCCGCCCGCACCATCTCCTCCAGGGCCTCGGGGCGCGAGGCGTTGCCCTTGCCGGCGAAGGCGAGGTTCATGGGGAAGGCGTCCGCCGCCTCGATCATGCGGGCGATGTGCCAGGGGCCGGGCGTGCAGGTCGTGGCGAAGGTGCCGTGCGCGGGGCCGGTGCCGCCCCCCAGCATCGTGGTGAAGCCGGCGCAGAGCGCCTCCTCGATCTGCTGCGGGCAGATGAAGTGGATGTGGCTGTCGAAGCCGCCGGCGGTGAGGATTTTTCCTTCCCCCGCAATGACTTCCGTGCCCGGCCCGATCACGATGTCGACGCCCGGCTGCACGTCCGGATTGCCGGCCTTGCCGAGCCGGGCGATGCGCCCGCGCACGAGGCCGACGTCGCATTTCACCACGCCCCACTGGTCGAGGACGACGGCGTTGGTGATGACGGTGTCGACGGCGCCGGCCGCGTTCGTCGCCTGCGACTGGCCCATCCCGTCGCGGATGACCTTGCCGCCGCCGAACTTCACCTCCTCGCCGTAGGTGGTCAGGTCCCGCTCGACCTCGATCCAGAGGCTCGTATCGGCGAGCCGGATCCGGTCGCCGGTGGTCGGGCCGAACATGTCGGCATAGGCCGCGCGCGGCAGGGCGGCGGGGCTCGGCGCATCGCTCATGGGGTCAGAGCCTCCCCATCACGGCGCCGCGGAACCCGTAGACGGTGCGCTTGCCCGAGAGGGGCACCAGCGTCACCGAGCGGGTGGCGCCGGGCTCGAAGCGGATGGCGGTTCCGGGCGCGATGTCGAGGCGCCGGCCGCGCGCCTGCTCCCGGTCGAACTGCAACCCCGGGTTGACCTCGTAGAAGTGATAATGCGAGCCGACCTGGATCGGGCGATCACCGGAATTGGCGACCGCGATCACGATTCGCGGGGCCCCGACGTTGATCGCGATCATGCCCGGCGCGGTCTCGATCCGGCCCGGAATCTCCTCGGAGGGCGCCCCGCGGATCGGGTGGTGGACGGTGACGAGCTTGGTCCCGTCGGGAAAGGTCGCCTCGACCTGGATGTCGCGGATCATCTCGGGGATGCCCGGCATCACCTGATCGGCGGTGAGCACCTGCGCGCCCGCCCGCATCAGGTCGGCGACGCTGCGCCCGTCCCGGGCGCCCTCGACGACGACATCCGTGATCAGGGCCACCGCCTCCGGATGGTTCAGCTTCACCCCCCGCGCCAGCCGGTTGCGCGCCACCTGCGCGGCCATGGCGATCAGAAGCTTGTCCTTCTCCCGGGGCGTCAGGAGCATGGGCGGGTCCCTCTTTTTCGTGGGGGCCGGTGCGGGCCGATCCGTGCGGGCGGCGGAGCAAGGATCGTGCGCGGCTTCGGTGCCGCTGACGTGGAGTTCCAGCGAAGCCCGAGCTAGGGGCCGGCGGGCTCTGCCTTCGGAGGGCGCGCGGTGACCAAAGCGGCGGCCATGATGACCGGCCGACCAGCGTGAAAATCTCTGATGGATCAAAATGTTACGTCATCACGCTACATTCACCTTGCACAGAGTGCAAGCGATCCTCAGACGCGGATTTCGGATGGTGCTGTGACATTCACTGTGACAGGGGGGCCGTGGCCCGCGCCTAAAATGACCGTCCGACAAGCGTCCGCCTGCCGGGCAGACGCACACGATGAGGGAACGTGAGGCTTCGCAGATTGCTCATTGAACGCCTCACATATTTCGCTTCTAGAAACAAAAATTCAACATAATAATTTTATGACTCGCGTGGCTCTTGGAATACATAAGATTTATCCTTTGGCCGAGGCAGCACCCACACGATATCATCTTTGTTTCCATCCTTTAGTCGAGATTTGTACTCGCGATACTGCGCTTCTGCATAATCAAAACAAGATAGAAAGGTATCGAATCTCGGCTTCCATGCCGAGAGTTCGAGACAAAACAATAGGCTTTGGTCGAAAAAATCGTGAGCATTTTCAACAAGATACTGTGTGAAGTCAGGACTCTCACCTGCGTGAACAATTTGATTTCGAGTTCGATAGATGCGGTACAGCTGCCAGCGGACCATGTTCTCATGGCTCGCGAGCTTCTCCCGTGCCGATTTGAGGTCTCCGAGCAAATCAGCCATGCTTGAGATACGGAAACGTAGTAGCTCGAAATCCCTGCAGCGGGTATATAGGTCAGCGAGGGACGCCTCATTTTCTTTCTTTGTCAGGATTTCAATAAATTTCTCTTTTATATCAAATACTTGTCCTGTATCTGCCGACTTTAGAACCTTCGAAAAACTGCGTCGATCCCACCGAAGGATGTCGAAAAGTAGATTGACCACCAGTCTGTTGTAATATCCAAGCATAAGTACCGGAATAACACGATTTACAACATTGGCTATCTTAGAACTTCCATGATCGCTCGGCGCTAAGGTCTCAAGGCATGTCCATAGATTGACGAGTTGAATATCTTGGCTGTTAGATGCAAGACTCATTCCATGAATATTGATAATATTCTGGATTTTTATTCGATCTGGACCAATGTCTAGCGTAATAAGTTCGTTAAATCTCTTGAGAGTACTCGCCCCTTTAACTCGGCGCATATCTCTAATAAAATACATATTATTTTCCGGTGCTTCAACTCTTTTGCGGATTCCTTCACAGCAACCCTGTTCAGCTAGTGCAACCGACGAAATCTGTATATCTTCTTTATGACTGAATAATCGGTAGAAATTGCAGAGAGAATCGAAATTAGAGAACGCTCTTGAGACTGCAGAATTGTAATCTGTGGCGGAAACAAATATGATCAATAGGCAATCAAAACCGCAATCCTCACGGAATTTATCTAGCAAATCAAAATCAAGATCTTCGATCTCGTCATCGATTAACGACATTTGCCGCTGTCGTAAGATATCCTCATCTAATGAGGCTACAATATCTGAAACTCCAACAATAACCTGAAAACGATGATGATGCGGATAGACAATTTGGCTAAATATCCTGAAATCATCAGGGCTCTTAATTTGCCTTTCAGTGAAGAAAAATTCAGCTAAAGACTCATTAATGTGTTCTCTGGAAACGCCTCGATGTTGCAGGAGAGATGCAAACTCACGCGCCAAGAAGTCAAGTTTTTTCTTCTGTCTTGCGTCAGCAGCAAGGTTGACTACGTTTTCTATAATTTCAATGACATATGATTCATCATTCAGTTCCGCGTCTAATACTGCGAAACGTCTTTTCAAATCGTCTAGTTTTAGATCCTGCCGATCAAAAAGCAATAAGTCGTCTATTGTGAGGCTAGAGACGCTTTTTGCAATCCAATTTCCTTTAATCCTTACTCTAATCTCTTCGATAATAGCTTCGACTGAATTTACAATTTTTTCCGCATTATCCCTCTTAGCGAAAATCGCGTCGCTCATTAGAGAAGATGCCTCCGAGACGAGACCTGGAAGAGACATAGTTGGAGCTTTATAGCTGTCCAACGTATATTTGTAAGTCAACTCATCCAATCTTTGTACAAAAAATAATAATCCTCGCATGCAGTCTAAATTATTCCAATGGTCGAAATTGCGGTAAAGCATCAGTCTTACCGGCTCGCGGATTGGTCGGGTGCCTCATTTTCGACGACAGCCACCGACTTTGCAACCCAATATGGGCCGCCTCGATGCTCGTCATAAACGGACATCCGATGACCGTTGTGCATATTTGAATCGTCAGGTCTGCCCCGCTCGAGCGCTATACTTCCTTGAATAATCTGGGCGATCTATTTCAAGAAATCGCTGCGTCGGATGTACGCCCCAGGGTGCTCTGCTTCTTTTTGAAAATGGGTGCCTCTAAAGCTTACATCGGCTCTGTATAAGATGGGTAGACCCATTTGCGCTGCTCCGAATAGACATTCTGAGGCTGAATTTTAAGGCGACAGCTATCTAGAAACCTCGGCGCTCACTTTACAGGTCATTAGGGTGTGTACGTCCAGAACCATGCGACATGGCTTTTTGTCATCGCGGCTTGCGGCGCTCCAGAGCGGATCGTGCCACTCACACGGCTGTGACCAACAAAACCCCCTGCCCGGCTTGGCTGCGAGGCCCGACCAACCCAACTCGCAGACCATGCGGCGGGACCAATCGAGCTCCGCCCCGCGCACCCGCCGCGCCCGCCCCTGCCCGTGGCAAAGACCAGCCCTTCACCGTCCGCCCGCCGCCAAGCTCATCCCAGCGCGCGGCAAGCAAATTTTCCTGAAACGACCAGAATTGCTCAGTTTCTGTGCGAAACAAACATAAAAAATAGTCAGATTGACAGATCTGACATCAGAAGAGCAGCTTCGCCCCCCTGAGTTGTCCCCCCACGGCACGGCCCCGTTGCTGGGCGGCCGCTCCTCTCGTGACGCGTCCCGCGGCGGGGTCCGACATCGCGTTCGGACGACATCTCGGCTCGTCGATACGTCTCACCCAGACATCTCCGGAGGACGAAGCCATGGCGCTGTTCATCGACAAGGCACCGGCATCTCTCGACGCCTTCACGCAGGCCCTCGAGGCCATCCAGACGGGCGAGATCGTCCGGGACACGGAGGAGGTCTTCCGCGTCCGCACGGACGATCTGATCGTGACCCTGCGCGGCAGCAATTTCGACTATGACGAGACCAGCGGACGCCTCGTCGCAGGGGATCTCGACTCCTACAAGGTCTCGGACGGGGATAACACCCTCTACGCCGCGCGCGACCTCGGCGCCGACATCGCCCAGATCGGCGAGCTCACGACGCCGCTCGCCGTGCTGCGCTACCTGTCGAGCGGGGACGACCGCATCATCGCCAACCAGCACGAGGCGAACGACGACGACCTCGCGGGATTTGCCGGCGACGACGTGATCTTTGCCGGCCCCGGCAACGACACGGCGCGCGGCGGGCGCGGGGACGACAGGCTCTACCTGCAGGCCGGGGACGATGTCGGCCGCGGCGGGCCCGGCGACGACCTCCTCGACGGCGGACGGGGCGACGACACCCTCACGGGCGGGCGCGGCGACGACACCTTCGTGTTCAAGCACGGCTACGGCACCGACACGATCACCGACTTCCACACCGGCACGCCGGCAGCGGCCCCGGTCGAGACGGCGGCCCCGGTCGAGACGGCGGCGGCGGACGACGCGGCCGCGGCCGACGGGGCGCCGGGGGACGATTCGGGCACGGACGGGACCGACGACACGCCCGGCCCGGTGGATCCGGGCGATACCGGCTCGCGGGCGGGCGAGCGCGACGTGGTCCGCCTGTCCGAGCGCGACTTCGCCGATTTCGACGCCGTGATCGCCGCCGCGAGCCAGGAGGGCCGTGACGTCGTGATCGTGATCCCGCCCCATGACGGCGGCGACGACCATCACCATGCCTGGCATCACGACGAGCGCGGCGGGGACGAGGCAGGCGGCACGGATCCGGCCCCGGACCATCCCGCCACGCCCGAGACGCCCGACACCCCCGACACGCTGATCCTGAGGGACGTGGTGCTGGCCAATCTCACGGCGGAGAACTTCGCCTTCGTCTGAGGCAAGGGCGCCCGGGCCTCCGGCTCGGGCATCCGCGCCCGCCGCCCCGCGCTGGCGAGGAGGCGGGCGGCGCACCCGACGCCTCGCGCCCGGCCCTGCTGCGGGCCGGGCCGCACCATGCGGCAAACTCTCCCCACGGGTTGCGGGGGAATCGGCGTTCCGGTACAAGAACAGAACAGGAACACACAGGGTGGCTCCGGCGTCAACGGAGCCGCCGCCCGCAAGCGACCGAAACCTGTGGAGAGGTGTGGATGAAGCCCCGGTCCTACCGCTTTCACTGCACGGACGGCCACGTCGCCATCATCGACACGCACGGCGTGCGCGTGCCCTCCGAGATGCAGGTCTGGACCTATGCCGAGCAGGCCGCGCGGCTCGCCATGGAGCGGGTCGGGCGTGCCCTCGACTGGTCGGACTGGATCGTCGACGTGCACGACGCCTCCGGGCGGCGCGTGCTGACGCTCCCCTTCCGGGACGTGCGCGACCCCGCCCTGGCAGCCTGACGGAGACCGGAGACAGCGATGCGACGCAAAGCCTTCCGCGCGGCCGAACCCCGCGCCGCGACCCTGCCCGCCTACGTGATCGAGCCGATGGAATACGGCTCGGCGAGCCTCGTGCGCCACGGCGACACCAAGGCCGCGATCCTGTTCGCGCCGATGGCGCCGGGCGAGCCCTACCAGCTCTATCCCCATCCCGACACCTACCGGAGCCTCGACTTCGCCGGGCTGCCGGCGCCGCTGCGGCCGGAATTCATGGCCTTCGCGAGCCTCGACGCCGTGCGCCTGTTCCTCGGCATCGCTGAGGCGGCGGCGCAGGAGGCGGCGGAGGCGGATCACGCCGAGATGGCGCTCGCCGCCTGAGCGGCCGCGTCTGCAGCGTTATCGGCACGGTCTTCCGGTATCCGCGGCTCACAGACCCGCGAGATGCAGGATTTCCCAGGCCGACCAAGCGGTGATCCCGAGCGAAGTCTTGAGAACGACGATCACCATGACCCACGAGGCTTTGCCGAGCATGGCTGGAGAACTCCGATGCGTGCCGGACTGATTGCCGACGTCTGAGGAGATCGGTGTCGAGGTCTTGAGGGGCGTGGAGCTTTGTACGCTGGCTGACGCCGCTTGGGAATCATCCCTTCGGATGGGCCGGCCGCGCATCGGGGCTATGGCGAGGTTCGGGCCGAGGGCTGGGCCGAGCGCTGGGCCGCGGGCGGGATCACGGGTCGCGGCGGGCGGCGCGGCGGGGTGCCGGAGATCCCGGAACTCGGCCGAATCGGGCGGCGTTGCCGGTGTGGGACCGACACGAACCGGAGGGATTCCATGGCGCTCGACGATCTCGGCCTCGATGCCGGCAGCGACGCGGTCGGGGCCGCGAACCTCATCGGCAGCGACCGCGTCGAGGGGACGGCCGTGCGGCGCAGCGACGGCAGCCCCGTCGGGACGATCGCGCGGCTGATGATCGACAAGCCGTCCGGGCGCGTCGTCTACGCGATCCTCGACCTCGCCGGCTCCGGCCACCAGCACGCCCTGCCCTGGCGCCTCCTGCGCTACAGCCCGGATCTCGGGGCCTACGCGCTCGACCTCACCGAGGAGCAACTCCGGGCCGCGCCCCGCCGGGAGGCCGGCCCGGGCGACGGCCCGTTCGACCGCGCCTGGGAGGAGCACGTCCACAGCTACTTCAACACCGAGCCCTACTGGGAATCCGAGACCGGGCGCGCGACCGACGTGCCCTTCGGCAAGGACAGGCCGTGATCGCGGCGGGCGGCTGAAGCCCGGCCGCTCGCTCCCTCGTCCCGTTCCCGCGCGGGGGCCCTCCCCCGCGGCGGGGGCGCGCCTTCAGTTCTGCACGGAGGTCGGCAGGCTCGCGCAGATGCCCCGGGCCTTGATGTCGATCAGGCGCACGAGCTTCTCGTCCGCGCCCTCCGCGCGCCAGCCGCTGAGCGCGGCCTCGAGATAGGCCGCGAAATCCTCCCGCCGCATCACGCCCTGCTTCTCGAGGAAGGCGATCAGCGCGTTCAGGATCGCCATGGTGGCGTTGTCCGCCGCGGCGACCGCCTCGGCCTGCTCTGGCGTCATCTCGCAACTCCGCAATGGGTGGGCTGACGGGCCACCCTATCGCGGGCGCGGGCAGGCGCAAGCACCCCGCGCGGATCACGGCCCAGAACGCGGACGGGCCCCGCGCACCGGTCTCGATGCGCGGGGCCCGGGTTCAGGCGCGATGCGGGTGGCGATTACGGGCAGGGATGCCGGCGACCGTCATTGCCAAGATAGGTCCCGGTGCGGACGTCGTAGGACCGGAAGCGCTGACGGCAATACTCGACCTGATCGGCGCTCCCGTCGCCCTCCTGCGCCACCGGAACCTCGGCGTAGCCGTAGCCCACCGGCGCGTAGCCGCCGTAATCGGCACCGCCGTAATAATAGGGGTCGTAGCCGTAGGCGCCGTAGCCGTAGCTGCCCGCGGCGAGGCCGAGCCCGAGGCCGAGACCCAGGCCCCCGTAGCCGTACCCGTAGCCCCGGCGCCAGCCGCGATTGCCGTTCCAGCCCTGGCGATAGCCGTAATTGCCGCCGACCACCCGGCCGGGGCCGGCCCCGATATTGCCGCCCCGGAAGGCGCTCGAGCCGAGGCCCGCCTGGGCGCCGATGTTGCCGCGATAGCCGCCGCCGCCAAGGCCCGCCCCGCCGCCGCGGAAGCCCCCGCCCCCGATCCCGGCGCCGCCGCCGCGGAAACCGCCGCCGCCGACGCTGGCCCCGCCGCCGCGGAAGCCGCCGCCGCCGATGCCGGCACCGCCGCCGCTGAAGCCGCCGCCCCCTCCGCCACTGAAGCCGCCGCCCCCGCCTCCGCCCATCGGGGCTCCGGCGGTGCTGAAGCCGCCCACGCTGCGGCCCTGCGCCAGCGCGGCGACGGGCGACAGCGACAGGGTTCCGACCAGGACGGTCGAGGCGAGAAGGATTCTATTGGTCGACAGGCGTCCCATCGGCATTCTCCCGACATCAAGATAATATTCGTTCCCTCATCAAACGCGCCGGGCGGGCTTCGGTTCGTGCTACCTTCCGTCCCACCGCCCGGCTGCGCCCTGGGGAAGGCCTCACCCGGGATCGGCGTGCGAACCGCGCGGCTTCATCCGCGCGCCGCAGGATCCGCGGCGCATTCGTACGAAAGCGCACGCGGGCTGAACCGCTCATGACTGATATCGGCAACATCAGTCCGGCGGGCTGACCGGAACGGAGACTTCGGGCTCCCGCGAAAGACGAGGTTCTGCGGGACTTCGCAAATGTTAGGGCTGGGGGCGCACCGGCTGCATCCTTCCGGCAACATGGTCATCGAAGTGTTCCCGTTCGCTACACGTTCCCGTTGTGGAAAACTCGCGAAGCAGACAGTCTGCCTATAGGGTTAAGGGGCACATCATGCATTTGCGAGCCGGGAACCGGCTGCGCCTCACGCTGTGGGGCGCGGGAGGTCGCGCTATGGTCAGTCTCAACACCTACGCGGTGACACAGCCGGCGCTCGAAGGGCGGGAGCCCTCCCTCGACGGCTTCACCTACGACGCGACGGCCTGGCTGCACGAGGGGCGCAACACCCTGACGGTGGTCCTGATCGGCCCGCCGAGCGGCCGGCCCTTCCGGATGAGCGTCTGCGCCGACGGCGAGGCCGCCTGGACCCTCGACGAGGACGAGTTCCTGCCCCTGTCGGCGCCCTGGCGGCTCTGGACGATCGGGATCGAGCGGCAGAGCGAGGCGGCGTCCACGGGGCGGCGGGCCGGCCGGCGCCCGCCCCTGCGCCTGCGGAGCTGAGGCGAGGCACCCGCCGCGGCCGCGCTGTGCGCGGCGGCGCGGCCAGGATTGCGCGAAACAGTAAACAGCGCTTAGATGAGCGTGCTGCATGATACAATGCCAGTACGCCGATGGATGTTTCTGCAACGAGACCAGATGATCGACCGGGACCGTACGGTTGGAGACAATCGAGTTCCGGGGCGACATCGGTCGCCGGACGCCTCGCCGCCGCGCTGATCCTGATCGTTTCTGTTTCCGCGGGCCTCGCGGGCGCGGAGCCGGCGGCCGCCCAATCCTTCCTCGATGCCTTGAGCGGCAAAAGCCAGGCGCAGCCGGCGCCCCGGGCTCCCGCCGCCCGCGCCCCGGCCCGGCCCGGCCCGCGCCCCTCCGCGCCTGCCATCCGCACCGTCACGCTGGTGGCGGGCGAGCCCGGCAGCACGGCGCTCGACACGGCCTACGACCTCATGACCGCGCTCGGCGGCGAGGGCCCGCGGCTCCAAGTCGTCCTCGGCTCGGGGGGCGAGCGGGCGGTCGCCGACGTCCTGCGCAGCCGCGGCGTGGACATGGGCATCGTCACGACCGCGGACCTGAAGCAGGCCGAGGCACCGGGCAGCGGCGTGGTCTACATCGCCAAGCTCCACAATGTGGAGCTCCACCTCCTCGCGCGGCGCGACGTGGCGGACCTGACCGACCTCGACGGACGGGGCGTCAATCTCGGCGAGAGCGGAAGCTCCACCCAGCAGCTCGCCCGCCGCCTCCTGCAGCAGCTCGGCATCCGCGTCACCGAGGCGAATCTCGGGCCGGCGGAGGCGGCGGCGCGCCTGCGCGGGGGAGAGCCGGAGGCAATCGCCGCGAGCTTCTTCCTCACCGGCAAGCCGGCCGCCCATTACGCCGGCCTGACCGAGGCGGACGGGCTCCACTTCCTGCCCATCCCCTACGAGCCCGGGCTCGGCGACATCGTCTACCCGGCCAATCTCGGGCGCGCCGACTATCCGGGGCTGATCAAGGCGGAGGCCGGCATCGACACGGTCGCGGTCTCGGCCGTCCTCGTCGCCTTCGCCTGGCCGGAGACGTCGGAGCGCTACCGGCAGCTCGCCGCGTTCACGGCCGCCCTGTTCTCGGGCTTCGACCGGATGCGGGCTCCGGGGCGGCACCCGAAATGGCGTGAGGTCAACCTTGCGGCGAGCCTGCCGGACTGGCGCCGCTTCAAGCCGGCGCAGCAGGCGCTCGACCGTCTCGCCTCCGCGGCCGGACCGGGGCCGGCCGCGGGCTCGGCGGTGGCGGGGGCGAGCCGGTGAGCGGGCCGGGACCGCGGAGGGTGGGGCGCCGAGGGCGCCAGGGAGGACTTGCGGATGTCAGCGTCGTTCAGGAAGCCGCCGGAGCCGAAGGGCGAGGTCCGCGCCCTGTTCCCGGAGCAGGCGGCCGGGCCGTTCCAGAGCACGGGAGGCGATGACACGGACCTCGATTTCCTGAGGCGGTTCGGGCCGAAGGACCGGCCCGTGGACATGCGGGGCTTCGTGGAGGAGCCGCCCGAGGCCGCCGCCTCGGCCCTGTCGGCGCCCGACAATTTCATCGCCGACGGCGCGACCCGCCGCCTCGTGCGGCACACGTTCGGCCGGCGCCGCTGGCCGCTGGTGCTGATCGCCGCCGCCCTCGGCGGGATCCTCGCGCTCGGCGCCCACCGCCTCGGCCTCGTCCCGTTCCTCCGGCCGGCCCCCGAGCGCCCGGCGCCGGAGGCCGCCAGGGGCGCGCCCGCGGGCGATGCCCTCGCGACCGCGACGCACCCG
>NZ_SMNT01000079.1 GCF_004348265.1 Methylobacterium segetis | reverse complement strand
CCGACCACGAAGCCCGAGCCCGGCGTGAACTGGTAGTTGTAGCCGATCTGGCCGCCGCCGGTGAAGCCGTCGAGGTCGTTCTGGCGGAAGGTGGCGGTGGTGGGCACGCCGGGAACCGCCGTCAGCACCTGGCCGGCGCCGTTCAGGCCGGGCACGCCGAAGGTGCGGTTGCTGTTCTAGCTGGTGTCAAAGGCGTAGCCGGCGTTGAAGCCCGCGTAGAAGCCCGTCCAGGTGAACACCGGAACCGGCGTGAACACCGGCGGCGGAGCCGCACGACGCGGAAGGTCGGCAGCGAAGGCGGAGCCGGCAAGCGCGATTCCGGCGAGGGCGGTGGCGCCCCGAAGCATAGACTTCATGATCTGGTCCTCTACTCGTCCAGTGCCGTCGGCCGTTAGGGCCCGTCCGGCACGACTTCCCCGTACTTATGCGAGCGATCCCAGGGATGCTGTTGCCGGGCGACCACGCCGACCGCTGCGAAGGCGGCCCCTTTGTGGCGATGAACGCCTCATTCTTCCCCTGACACCTTGACCGTAAAACGCGCTTCAATGGCCAAGGTTCAGTTGCGGCCACGCTTTTTCTGTTCTCAATGACCTGACAGATTGTCGCACCCGGGAACCGGGAAATGTGGCGGATCAGGGAGTGAGACAGATCGCGGAAATCAGCCGGCCGTAATCCGGCTCGCCCCGGTGGGTGGTCCGGCGGAAGCTGTAGAAGCGGTCCGGGTCCGCGTAGGTGCAGAGCCCGAGGGACGCGGCCCGGGCGATGCCGGCCTCGCCGAGCCGCTCCAGGATGAAGCCCGGCAGGTCGAACTGGGCGTGGCCCGGGCGGGTGCCGGGGGCGAGGAAGCGCGCCCCGGCCGGCGCCTCGCGGCCGAAGCGCTCGATGAAGTCGGGCCCGACCTCGTAGGATCCCTGCGCGATCGTGGGTCCGAGAACCGCGACGATGCGGCCGCGCTCGGCCCCGAGCGCCTCCATGGCGGAGACGGTGGCCGCGACGACGCCGCCGAGCGCGCCCTTCCAGCCCGCATGGGCCGCGCCAACGACCCGGTTGTCCGGATCGGCGAACAGGATCGGGCCGCAATCGGCGGTTGCGATGCCGAGGGCGAGGCCGGGGACGCGGGTGACCATGGCGTCCGCTTTCGGACGTTCGGCGAGCGCGTAGGGCGCCTCGACCGTCACGACCTCGGCCGAATGGACCTGATAGAGGCTGACGAGGCGGCCCTCCGGCACGCCGAGATGCGCGCACATCCGCGCGCGGTTCTCACCCACGCGCTCCGGGGCATCGCCCGAGCCGAGGCCGCCGTTGAGGGAGGCGAAGATGCCCTCCGAGACGCCCCCTTCCCGGGTGAAGAAGGCGTGGCGGATGGCGGGGAACGGCCTCAGCTCGGGCGCTTCGAGGAACATCGCGGAACTCCGGTTCGGGCCGGGCGGCCGGTTCGCTGGAGGGGGTTCGATAGCGCACCCGCGGGGGCGAGACGATGGCGCGCGCGACGCTTCCGCCGATCGCAGGCTCGGGACCGCGCGTGGAACCCGCAGGCGCGATCCGACTTTGCCTCGCGCTTTCAGGGCGGTTGCCGGCTCGCGCCGGCACCGCGACAGCGTGAGGAAGGATTGATGGCCCAGCAGATCCAGCCCGACCGTCCCATCTGGCCCTCCGTCCCCGAGACGGGGCTCCCGCCGCTGCGCGCGCCGCTCGGCGCGGACGCGGATGGCGAGCCCTCCGCCGCGCCGGGCCTCGGCCGCCCGCGTCCGGCCGAGCCGCAGGCCGGGCGCATCCGCACCGCCGCGCCGGAGGGCTTCGCCTCCTTCGAGAGCTGAGGCCGCCCGCCGGCGGGCCGGGGCCGGCGCCGTCCGGCGGCGCCGGGGCTCGGGCGGCCTTGTCTCGCGAGTGGCCTTGTCTCGCGGGCGAGGGTTCAGGGCGGCGGCAGACCCGGCACTCCGGCGAGGCCCGGGCCGCTCACCGCCATCACCTTGAACAGGCGCCCCATCCCGCCCTCGGCCGGATCCGTCAGGCGCGCCACCGCCGCCTCAATCGCCGCGCCCTGGGCCGGGCTCGCCGCCCGCTTCAGCCGCTCGGCCCGCGCGAGGAGGCCGAGATCCAGCAGGAAGTCGCGCTGCTCGACCGGGCCGTGGACGCGCGCGCCCTCGCCGCGCGCCGCCTGCGCGAGGGCCGCGAAATCCACATGCGCCGTGAGGTCGGCCTCGCCCGGCTCCGCCAGCGGGTCGGCGAAGCGATGGCGCGACAGGGCCTGGAGCGTGTCCCCGAAACCCGGCGCGACGTGGCCGTAATCGATGAGGAGCAGCACGCCGCCCGCGCGCGTCAGGCGGGCGGCGAGGTCGCGCATCACGCCGAGGCCGGCCGAGGGCAGCGTCAGGAGGGCGCCGGGCGGGGCCTCGGCCCGGATGCCGGGCTCGGGATCGGGCGCGAGGCCGAAGGCGAGGCCGCCCGCGGCCGAGAGCCCGACGAGGCGCTCGCACCAGCCGCGCTCCGTGCGCGCGAACTGGCGCACGGGCAGGCAATCGAAGAACTCGTTGGCGATCGCGATCACCGGCCCCTCCGGCAGGCCGGCGAGGCCCTCGTGCCAGGTCGGCCGGTGGCGGGAGAGGGCGGCCGCCTGGGCCGCGCGCAGCGGGGGGCTCGTCTCGACGAGGTGGAGGTCGATGGCCGCGTCCGGCAGGACCGAGCCGAGCGCCCGCAGGGCGTCCGCCATCAGCGTGCCGCGCCCGGGCCCGAGCTCCACGAGGCGTGGCTGCGCGGCGGGATCCAGCATCCCCCGGATCGCGGCGACCCAGAGGCCGATCAGCTCCCCGAACATCTGGCTGATCTCGGGGGCGGTGGTGAAGTCGCCCCGCGCGCCGATGGGATCGCGGGTCCGGTAATAGCCGTGGACCGGGTGGCCGAGGCAGAGGCTCATGTAGCGGTCGATGCCGATCGGCCCCGTCTGGCGGATCAGCAGGGCGATCTCCTCGCCGAGGGGGCTCACGCCTTCACCGGGACGTCGCCGGCCTCCTCGACCGGGTGGCGCGGGCGGGTATGGCCGCGGGCCGCGAGCACGATGTAGGCGAGGCCGACCAGCGCCATCGGCAGGCAGAGCAGCATCCCCATGGTGACGCCGCCGCCGAGCGGACCGAGATCGGCGCCGAACAGGTAGCCGAGCTGCCGGTCCGGCTCGCGGAAGAACTCGCAGATCGTCCGGGCCAGCGCGTAGCCGAGGACGAAGATGCCGCCGAGCAGGCCCGGCTTGCGGAAGCCGAAGCGGCGCACGCTGAGCGCCATCACCACGAAGAGCAGGAACCCCTCCGTCGCCGCCTCGTAGAGCTGGCTCGGGTGGCGGGGCAGGGGGCCGCCCGTGGGGAAGACCACGGCGTAGGGGAAATCCGGCGCGATCCGGCCCCAGAGCTCGCCGTTCACGAAATTGGCGATGCGGCCGAAGAACAGGCCGATCGGCACCGTGACCGCCCCGAGATCGAGGAGCGTGTAGCCGTTGAGCCGGCGCGACCGGGCGAAGAGCAGCATCGCCAGGATGGCGCCGAGGAAGCCGCCGTGGAACGACATGCCGCCGTTGCGGATCGCGAAGATCTCGATCGGGTCGGAGAGGTAGAGCGGCAGGTTGTAGAACAGCACGTAGCCGAGGCGGCCGCCGAGCACGACGCCGAGCGCCACCCAGACGATCAGGTCGTCGATGTCGTTGAGGGTCGGGCGGCGGACCACGCCCCAGAGCCGGTCGGCCATCACGAGGCGGCGCGCGTAGTACCAGCCGCCGACGAGGCCGGCGATGTAGGCGAGCGCGTACCACTTGATGGTGATCGGGCCGATGGCGACGGCCACCGGGTCGATCGCCGGGAAGGGCAGGGCGAGGAGCGGCGGCATCCCACAAGCCTCCGGTTTCGGGCGGGCGCATTGGACGCGCGCTCCCCGGGGCGTCAAGCCTCGGGGCCGGGGCGGAGCCTGCGCCCATCCGTCCCGGCGCGGGCCCGGAACCGGGCGGGGCAGGCGGGGTTCAACCCCCTCTCCTGCCCCCGACCCGCACCCAGGACCGTCCATGCCGCTCGGCCGCACCCTTCTGGCCCTGACCCTCTGCGCCGTGTCCGCCCCGGCGCTCGCCCAGGCCCTCAACTATCCCGGCACGGCGACGGTCGAGGCCCATGTGGTGAAGGCGGCGCCGCTGGAGGCGACGCAGGCGCGCATCGCGGGCCTGAAGCTGCCCGCGGGCTTCCGCATCGAGAAATTCGCCGAGGGGCTCGGCAAGCCCCGCGTCATCGTGGTGGCGCCGGACGGCGCGCTCTACGTCAGCGACCGGGACGCCGGCACCGTCACGCGGATCGACCCGGCCAAGCCCGCCGAACCGCAGGTCGTCCTGCGCAAGAAGGACGTGCACGGCCTCGCCCTGCACGAGGGCCGGCTGTTCTACGTGACGGTCAAGGCGATCTACGCCGCGCCGCTCAACAAGGACGGCGCCCTCGGGCCCGAGACCGAGATCGTGGCCGACCTGCCGGATGCGGGCCAGCACCCGAACCGCACGATTGCCTTCGGGCCGGACGGGATGCTCTACGCAAGCCTCGGCTCGACCTGCAACGAGTGCGAGGAGCGCAACCCCGAGAACGCCACGATGGTGCGGATGAAGCCGGACGGCAGCGCCCGCGAGATCGTCGCCTCGGGCCTGCGCAACACGATCGGCTTCGATTGGCAGCCGCAGACCAAGGCCCTCTACGGCTGGGACGACGGCGTCGACTGGCTCGGGGACGAGGAGCAGCCGGAGGAACTCAACCGGATCGAGGCGGGCAAGAAGTACGGCTGGCCCTTCATCTTCGGGGCCGGCATGAAGAACCTCTACCGCGAGCCGCCGAAGGGCAGCCTCGAGGATTGGGACAGGGCGAGCGAGCGCCCGGTCCTGACCTGGACGGCCCACGCCTCCTCGATGCAGATGGTCTTCTACGGCGGCACCCAGTTCCCGCAGGCCTATCGCGGCGACGCCTTCGTCACGATGCACGGCTCGTGGAACCGCAAGCCCCCGAGCGGCTACGAGGTGCTGCGGGTCCGCTTCGAGAACGGCGAGCCGAAATCGGTCGAGCCCTTCGTGAGCGGCTTCCTCAGCGAGGGCGGCCCGAGCGGCTGGTCGCGCTTCGCCCGCCCCTTCGGCCTCGCGGTGGCCAAGGACGGCAGCCTCTATCTCGGCGACGACCAGCACGGGATCATCTACCGGATCAGCTACGCGGGCTGAGCCCCGCGATCCCGGAGGCGCCTCCGGGATCGCGGGCCGCGGCTACTGCGTCCGGCGCCCGAACGAGACCGCGTAGGCCTGCACCCGGGCGTCGATCAGCGGATCGTCCGAGACCTCGATCCCGTCGGTCAGCGCGTTCGGCATGAAGAGCAGGGCCTTCTCCGCGCTCGCGCTGTCGGGCACCGTCTTCGTGACCGTCAGCGTGCCGAGATCGACGGTGCGGCGCGCGTCCGGCCAGGGCTTGGTGGCGTCGTTCGTCGGGTCGCCCGGCTCGGCGAGCTGCGCGAGGACCCGGAAGGTCGCCGGCTCCCGCGCGAGGCGGGGGCCGATCTCGTCGACGAGGTAGTTCGGGGCCTTCGTCTTCGCCTCCGCCTCGCTCAGCACCTCCTCGCCCTGCGCGGGCACGAAGCGGTAGCGGAAGGGCTGGCGCTTGCCGTCCTTGTCGACGAAGACGAAGGCGTTGACGCCGTTGTAGGTCTGGCGGGCGAAGCTCGTCGGGGTCTTCGCGGTGCCGCCGGCCGCGGCCGCGGCGGGGTGGCTCTGCCCGAATTGCTCCAGGGGCGTCGGGTGCGGCGCGTCGGGCCCGCTCTTCGAGGCGGCGACGAGGAGGTCGCGGAACTCCTCGCCGGTGGCGACGGGGAAGAACTTCAGGGCGTTCACCACGACATCCATCTCGCTGCCGTCGGCGAGCTTGAACTTGAGGGCCATGCCGTGCGGGTTCGCCTTCACCGACCCGTCGGGAATCGTCGGCACGCCGGTCGCGTCCGAGAAGCGGATCGTGACCGGCACGGCCGCCCCCGCGAACAGGGAGGCCTTGCTGAGCTTGCCGGCCTCGGGCGAGGGGGTGAAGCTGCCCTCCGCCACGACGCCCTTGGCGTGGTTGGCGCGGATGCCGGAATGTTTCCCGAACAGCGCGTTCATGGCGTCGACGGTCTGCTCGGCCGTGGTCGCGCCATCCGGCTGCGCGTGCGCCGCGCCCGGCAGGCCGAGCGCGAGGCCGATGGCGAGCGCGCGAACGAAAGTCCTCTGCATCATGACGGTTCCCCTTGCGGCGGCGCGCCCCGGGCGGGTGGCCGAAGCGTTGCCGTGCGGTGCAGCAATGTCTGGCAGAGGGCGACGGCAACGCAAGAGGTTTCACGCTCCGGTTGCGCCGCCCCGGCGTGTCGTCACGGGCTTTCGCGCAGGAACAGGATCCCGTGGCCGTCCGGCCCCGCGCCGTAGGCGACGCTGCCGTCCCGGGACAGGGCGAGCGTGTGGCCGGCGCCGCGCAGGGCGGCGGCGAGGTCCCCCGGATCGGGCGCGGCGAAGACGAGCCGCGTGCTCGCCCGGTCGCGCGGACCGAACCGGCCCGCGAGCCCCTGGGGCGGGGGCCGCCGGTAGTGAAGCAGCTCCACATGCGGCGTCGCGGCGGGAGGCGTGAGGCCGATCACGTCGACCTCCGGGTCCGGCACGCCGTCGAGGCGCTCCTGCTCGGGCCCGGCATTCAGGCCCCGCGAGGCGATCGCGAGCCCGAGGGGGCCGGTGAAGAAGCGGAGCGCCGCCTCGCAATCGCTCACCGTGAGGGCCGAGTGGTCGATGCCGAGGAACAGGCCCGGCGCGTCCCGCCAGCGCTCGGCGGCCGGGCCGTCGGGGAAGAGGATCAGCTCCACCGGGTGGCCGTCGCCATCGCGGAACTTGTAGGCCGTCACGCCGCCCGAGGAGGCGGGCAGGCGCTGCGGGCCGCCGCGGCTGATCGGCTCCGGGCTCCGGGCGCCGAGTTGGCGCATCGCCGCCTCCATGTCGCGGACGGGGATCGCGACGTGCTGGAAGACGGGGTCGGTGGCGGCGCGCGCGAGCGGGTAGGGCGCGCCGGGCGGGTCGACGGCGAGGAAGTCCATCGCCTGCGCGCCGAGCCGCATCCGCAGGCGCGTCGCCCGGGCGGACCCGAGGCCCATCGCCTCGCGGATCGGCGCCGGCACCGGCTCCGGCGGCGCGACGCGGGCGAAGCCGAGCCCGTCGCGGTAGAAGGCTTCCGTCCGGCCGAGATCCGCCACGGTCCGGCTGATGGCGACGAGGGCGGAGACGCCGCTCACAGGAGGCGCGCCCCGCGCACGTTGACGGTGATCGCGTAGAGGGTGTGGGAGGCGCAGAGGAACAGGCGGCTGAGGTCGCGCCCGCCGAAGGCGAGGTTCGACACGGTGGACGGCACGAGGATCCGCCCGAGCAGCGCGCCGGACGGGTCGATGCAATGCACCCCGTCCCCCGCGCTCGACCAGATGTTGCCGTGCTCGTCGCAGCGGAAGCCGTCGGCGAAGCCGGGCTCCACGCTGTGAAAGACGCGGCCTGCGCGAAGGCCGGTCTCGGCCACCTCGAAGACGCGGATCTGCTGCAGCGGGTCCTCGACGAATTGCAGCCCGCTCTCCGCGATGTAGAGCAGGCCCTCGTCCGGCGAGAAGCAGAGGCCGTTCGGCCCCTGGAAATCGTCGGCGACGGCGCTGAGCGCGCCGTCCCGCGGATCAAGACGGTAGACGGTCGCCGGCAGCTCGGAATCCTGCTTGCCGCCCTCGTAGTCGGTCTGGATGCCGTAGGGCGGGTCGGTGAACCAGATCGTCCCGTCCGAGCGGCAGACGATGTCGTTGGGCGAATTCAGCCGCTTGCCGCGATACCGGTCGGCCAGCACCGTCACGCGCCCGTCGAGCTCGGTCCGCGTGACGCAGCGGCCCCGGTGGGAGCAGGAGAGGAGCCGGCCCTCCCGGTCGCGGGCGTGGCCGTTCTCGAAATTCGCGGGCTGGCGAAAGACGCTCAGGCCCCCGCTCGCGCTCCAGCGCATCACCCGGTCGTTCGGCAGGTCGCTGAACAGCAACTCGCCCCGGTCCGCGAACCAGACCGGCCCCTCGCACCAGCGGAAGCCCTCGCCGAGCGTCTCCAGAGGTGCGTTCGGCAGAACGTAGGCCCGGAAGCGGGGATCGTGGATCACGAATCCGTCCATGCGGCCCTCCTTCAGCGGAACCGGCCCGGCCGGCCGATCGTCGGCGCCTCGTCCTCGATCTGCACCACCATCAGCACGGCGGGCTCGTCGCCGATCGTGCCGGAGAGGTGGCCGGTGCGCCCGTCCGCGTCGGGACGGGTGTTCTGGTCCTCGCCGAAGGAGAGTTCGCCCGGCCCCATCTCGACGCGGGTGCCGTCGAGGGTCTCGACGAACCAGCGCCCCGAGAGGGGCACGATCCATTGCGGCTTCGGGTTCTCGTGCCACTGGCCCACCCAGCCGACCGGCTGCACCGTCACCATCACGGTCGAGCGGTTCGTGCGCTTGGTGCCCTGCCATTGCGGGTCGGCCGGCGGCTTCATGGTCTTGAGGTCGAACTCGGTGAGCTCGAACCGGTCCTGGTGGCTGACCCCCTCCGCATCCGTCCAGACATGCCAGTAGGGCACCTTCGGCTTCTCGCCCGCCATCGCGGCCTCCGGGTCACGGTGTGGGCAGGGACCGCGCGAGGTCGGCCGGGGCTGCCTGCGGGCCGGACGAGAGCGGGTGGGCCAGGATGTCGGAGGCCGGTGCGTAGCTCCCGCCGAGGGTGACGAGGAGGAGGCCGCCGACGAGCCCGAAATTCTTCCAGAAATCCCAGAAATGCGCGTTCCCCTCGCCCTTCTTCGACCAGAAGCCGGGGAATTCCCAGAAGCGGTGGAACAGCACCGCCGTGACCGCGCAGAAGCCGGCGAGCAGGAAGGCGGCGATGCGGTCGTAATACCCGGTCACGATGCAGATCGGCGCGACCGTCTCGACGAGGGTGCCGAGGATCAGCATCAGGGCCGCGCCGGGCAGGGGGCCGGACGAGGCCTGCTTCATGGCCTCGTCCCAGTGCATCACCTTGTCCAGCGCGCTGAAGGGGAAGAGCACGACGAGGCAGATCTTGGCGAGCAGGGGGCCGGCGGCGAGGTCGAGCCAGGTCATCGGAAATCCCCTCCTTCGCTGAACGGGCGCGGCGGATCGGCGGCGGTCAACCGCCGGGTGAACGCCCACGCTTGCCCCGGGTTGCGGCCGAGGGCAGCCCTGCGTGCGGTGCGGGACGAAGCGCCGGAGCGTCACCGAATCGTGCTGGTGTTGCATCGCGGAACGGCGCGGGCACGGCCACGTTGGCGGCACGCGGGAAGCCGAGTCGGGGAGAGCCGCGATGGCGCAGGACCGTTACGACGTCATCATCATCGGCAGCGGCCCCGGCGGCGGCTCGGTGTTCCACCGGCTGGCGAAGACGGGCAAGCGCGTCCTGCTCCTGGAGCGGGGCGATTACCTGCCCCGCAGCCAGGACAATTGGAACGCGCGAACGGTCTTCGTCGACGGCGCCTACCAGGCGCGGGAGACGTGGTACGGCGGCGACGGGCGCTCCTTCAGCCCGGCGCTCCACTATTACGTGGGCGGCAATTCCAAGGTGTACGGCGCCGCGCTGCTGCGGTTGCGCGAGCGGGATTTCGGCGCGGTGCGCCACGTCGACGGACTCTCGCCGGCCTGGCCGGTCTCCTACGCGGAATTCGAGCCCTACTACACGCAGGCCGAGCAATTGTTCAGCGTGCACGGCAACCGGGGCGAGGACCCGACCGAGCCCTGGGCGAGCGCGCCCTACGACCATCCGGGCGTCGCCCACGAGCCGCGCATCCAGAGGTTGTCGGACGATTGGGGAAAGGTGGGGCTGCGCCCGTTCCACCTGCCCCTCGGCATCCGCCTCGACGAGCGGGAGGGCAAGCCGACGCCGACCAGCATCTGCATCCGCTGCGACGCATTCGACGGATTTCCCTGCCTCCTCAACGGCAAGGCGGACGCGCAGGTGATGACCGTCGACCCGACGCTCGCGGCCCACCCCAACGCCACCCTCCTGACGAACGCCTACGTCTCGAGGCTGGAGACCGACGCCGCCGGCCGGACGGTCACCGCCATACACGTCACGCGCGAGGGGAGGGAGGAGCGTTACGCCGCCGACATCGTGGTGGTGGCCTGCGGGGCGCTCTCCTCGGCGCTGCTCCTCCTGCGCTCGGCCAATGCCGCCCACCCGAACGGGCTCGCCAACGGCTCGGATCAGGTCGGCCGCAACTACATGCGCCACAACATGTCCGTGCTGATGGCCCTCTCGAAGGAGGTCAACGACACCGTCTTCCAGAAGACGCTCGCGGTCTCGGACTTCTACTTCGAGTCGGACGATTGGGACTACCCGATGGGCCTGATCCAGATGTGCGCGAAGACGCATCCGGACCAGATCCGCGGCGAGGAATTCCCGAGATGGACGGGCTTCCTGCCGGATGCCCCGTTCGACATGGTGGCGCGTCATTCCATGGATTTCTGGTTGCAGAGTGAGGACCTGCCCCACCCCGACAACCGCGTCACGATCGATGCCGCCGGCCGCACCATCCTCGACATCCGCGAGACGAACCGGGAGGCGCACGACCGGCTGAGGACCAAGCTCTCCGACCTGCTGCGGCCCGGCGGCGCCTACACCTACCTGTTCGAGCGCTCGCTCTACCTCGGCAAGAACATCCCGCTCTCCGGCACCGCCCATCAGGCGGGCACGCTCCGCTTCGGCACGGACCCGAAGGCGTCGGTGCTCGACCTCACCTGCAAGGCGCACGAACTCGACAACCTGTACGTGACGGATGCGAGCTTCTTCCCCTCGATCGGCGCCGTGAACCCGACGCTCACGATCATCGCCAATGCGCTGCGCGTGAGCGATCACATCGCGGACCGCCTGTCGTAGGGCGCCCATCCCGGGTCCGGGGCGACGAGCCCCGCCCGATCAAGGGCTCGACGCCCTGCGCGGCATCCGGAAGGGCAGCATGAGCCGAACGATCGGATTCCGGAAGCGGGCCAGGCACAGGCTCTCGTGCACCGCCTGGACCGGCTCGCCGCCGAGCGTCGAGGCCAGCAGCGAGCGCGCGTAGAACGGCGTGTCCTCGAAGGTCGTCAGCACCCGCGCATGCCCGTCGTCGCTGCGGGTCTCGCGCGGGATCCGCCAGAGGCCGGTGGGGGGCAGGGGTGCGGCCAGGGGCGGGCGGATCTCGCGGCGCGCGCCCGTCCGGTCGAAGCGCAGCGACAGGTTCTGGCCCGAGCCGTCGCGGCGGCGCACGTCGTAGAGGATGGCGGCCCCGTCCGGCATGTCGGCCCGGCACCAGGTCCAGCTCGCGAACGCCTCCTCCAGGGCCGTGTCGCCGTGGTTGGTGTCGAAATAGGCGGTGCCGCGCCAGGCGAGGCCCGGCGCGTCGAGGGAGACCTCGACGGGGCAGGAGGGTGCCATCGGCCACCAGCGGTGCTCGCCGGCGGCGTCCAGGGTGAAGGGGCCGGCCGTGAAGCCCGGCGGATGGAGCCGCACCGTGCCGCGCACCCGCCTGGGGATCGGCGCCCCCACCTCGTCGATGCGGATCGTCAGGCAGGTGCCGTCCCAGTCCATCGCGCTCGGGCCGATGCGGATGTGGTCGGCGTCCCGCGAGAGGGAGGCGTGCCCGCGCTCGGTCATGCAGAAGCGCCCCGGGCGCCCGTAGAGGACGACGTTCAGCGCGCAATGGTCGAACGGGTCGCGGGCCGGGTCCCAGGCGTAATAGGGCGAGAACACGGAGCCGATGAAGGCGATGAGCGTGAGGCCCTGGCGTCCGTCCTCGCTCAGCGCGTCGACGTACCACCACGCGTAGCCGCCGGGGCCGACGGGCGTGTCGAAACGCGGCCGAGATCCCGCAGCAGGCTGTCGGCCGCGATCCGCCCCGATTGCGCCGCCATCGGCACCCCCGGCCCCGGATGGACGCTGCCCCCCGCGAGGTAGAGGCCGGGCAGGCTGGTCCGCGCCCCCGGCCGCCGGAAGGTCGCCGCCCAGCCCTTCGAGGCCCGCCCGTAGAGCGCGCCCCCCGTCCCCGGGAAAAGGGCGGCGAAATCCGAGGGCGCCGTCGTCACCGGGCCGGGCTCCGGGTTCAGCGCCAGCCCGCAGGCCGAGAGGCGCGCCCGCATCGAGGTCTCGCATGAGCCGATCTCCTCCGCTGTGAGGGGGGTCTCGCCCCGGGCCGGGGCATTGACGAGCAGGAGCAGCCGCTCCGGGGCACCGGTCGGCGCGTCCGCGTCCGCCCGGTCCTGTGCGCAGACGTAGACCGTCGGGTCGGCGGGGAGCCGCCCCCGGCGGATCGCCTCGAACTCCGCCCGGTAATCGCCCGAGAAGAACACGCTGTGGTGGGCGAGGGGGAACCCCTCGGGCCGGGCCGCGAGGCAGACCGTCACCGCGGAGAGCGAGCGCTCCTCCGCCGGCACGCCCTCGGCGGCGCGGGCCGCCTCGCGTCCGAACAGCCCGGCGGCGAGCGCCGAGACGTCGGCATTGGCCACGACCCGCTCCGCCGCGATCCGCTCGCCCGTATCCGTCACGACGCCCGAGACCCGGCCGCCCTCGGCGAGGATCGCGGCCGCGCCGGTCCGATAGCGGATGCGGGCGCCGCGCGCCTCCGCGAGATCCGCCACGGCCCGCGCAAGCCGGCTCAGGCCGCCCTCCACGTACCAGACGCCCGCCTGCTCCACGTGGGCGACGAGCATCAGGGTGGCGGGCGCCTCGAAGGGCGAGGAGCCGCAATAGGTGGCGTAGCGGCCGAAGAGCTGGCGCAGGCGGGAATCGCGGAAGTAATCGCCGAGCGCCCCCCAGAGCGTCGCGAAGGGCTGGATGCGCCAGAGATCCGCCATGCCCCAGGGGCCGACCCGGAGGGCGAGGTCGACCGGGCTCGGGCGCTCGCCGCGGATGAACGGCCCCTCCAGCGTCCGGTAGACCTCCGCGGCCCGGGCGCAGAAGCGCCGGTAGCCCTCGGCCTCCCGCGCGCCCGCCAAGGCCGCGATGGCCGCGGCCGATTCGTCGATGTCGGCGAAGAGGTCGAGCCGCTCGGTCCCGCTCCAGGCATGCCGGGCGAGGAGGCGGGCGGGGGAGAGCCGCACGTGCTCGTCGAGCCGCTCCCCGGCCTCGGAAAAGATCTCCTCCAGGAACCAGCGCATGGTGAAGACGGTGGGGCCGGCCTCGACCGCCCGCGCGCCCACCGCCACGGCGCGCATCTTGCCGCCGGGCGCGTCGGCCCGCTCCAGAACCGTCACGTCGAGGCCCGCATGGGCGAGGCGGAGCGCTGCCACCAGCCCCCCGATCCCGGCCCCGACGACGACGACCCGCTCCGCGCGCACGCTCCGCCCCCCTCGATCCCTGCAATGCGGCGTTGCTATCGGCCCGCACCCGTGTCAACTATATTGGACAGATTGCACCGACAATCCAGAACGACAGATACGGGAGGTGCGGATGGATGCCGGCAGGCGGATCGAGCGCGTTCTCGACATGGCGGTGGCCCACGCGGAGGCGCCCGGCGCGCCGCCCCGGCTCGCGGAGGCGATCCGCTACGCGGTCTTCCCGGGCGGGCACCGCATCCGGCCTCGCCTCTGCCTCGCGGTGGCGGCGGCCTGCGGGGACGACGATCCCGCCTCCTCCGACGCGGCGGCGGCCGCGATCGAGCTCCTCCACTGCGCCTCCCTGGTCCACGACGACCTGCCCTGCTTCGACGACGCGCCGATGCGCCGGCAGAAGCCCTCGGTCCACGTCGCCTACGGCGAGCCGCTGGCCGTGCTGACCGGCGACGCGCTGATCGTGCTCGCCTTCGAGACCCTGGCGCGGGGCGCCGCGCGGCAGCCGGAGCGCCTCGCCTCCCTCGTCGGGCTCGTCGCCCGCGCGGTCGGCTCGCCCGCCGGCATCGTGGCGGGCCAGGCCTGGGAATCGGAGCCGGAGGTCGCGCTCTCGAATTACCAGCAGGCCAAGACGGGCGCGCTCTTCGCCGCCGCTACCGTGACGGGCGCGGCCGCCGCGGGTGCGCCCTCGCTGCCGTGGCGGCTCCTCGGCGAGTGCCTCGGCGAGGCCTATCAGGTCGCCGATGACCTGCGCGACGTCGCCTGCCGCCAGGAGGAGATCGGGAAGCCGGCGGGCCGCGACGCCACCCTCGGCCGGCCGAACGCGGCCTTGCTGCTCGGCATGGGCGGCGCCCTGGAGCGCCTGAAGCGGCTCGCCCGCGAGGCGATCGAGGTGATCCCGGCCTGCCCCGGCGCCGACGCGCTCCGCGCCGAGATCGCGGCCCAGACCCGCCTGTTCCTGCCGGCGAGCCTGCAGCGGGAGGAGTTGCTGGCGTGAGGGGCGCGCAGGCCCGATGAGCCCGCGGGCCGGCACCGTGCCCGCGCGGGACGCGCCCGCCCGGGCTCCGGGCTGGCGCGAGCGCTGGCGGGCCTTCCGCAACGCGCGGGTGGCGAGCCCGGCCTTCCAGCGCTGGGCCGCGGGCTTCCCGCTCACCCGGCGGGTGGCGCAGCGCAACACCCGCGCCCTGTTCGACCTCTGCGCCGGCTTCGTCTACGCGCAGGTGCTCTACGCCTGCATCCGCCTCGACCTGTTCCGCATCCTCGCGGACGGGGCGATGGGCGTCGAGGCGCTGGCCCAGCGCCTGCGGCTTCCCCCCGATCGGGCCGAGCGCCTGCTCCGGGCCGCCGCCTCCCTCGACCTCCTCGCCCGCCTCGCGGACGGCCGCTACGCCCTCGCCGATCTCGGCGCGGCGCTGATCGGCAACCCGTCCGTCGCCGCGATGATCGAGCACCACGCGATGCTCTACGAGGATCTGCGCGACCCCGTGGCGCTGCTGCGCGGGGAGGCGGGACCGACCCGGCTGTCCGGCTACTGGCCCTATGCCGAGGCGGCGGATTCCGGCGCGATCCCCGCCGAGGCGGTGGCCGGCTACAGCGGCCTGATGTCGGCCTCCCAGAGCCTGATCGCCGAGGACGTGCTCGACGCCTATCCGTTCGCCGACCATGCCTGCCTGATGGATGTCGGCGGCGGCGAGGGCACCTTCGCCGCTGCCGCCGCCCGGCGCTGCCCGGGCCTGCGCCTGATGCTCCTCGACCTGCCCCCCGTGGCCGAGCGGGCCCGCGCCAGCCTCGCCGCGCGGGGCCTCGGCGGCCGAATCGCCTGCCACGGCGGCAGCTTCCTCGATTCGCCCCTGCCGCCGGGCGCCGACGTGATCACGCTCGTGCGCATCGTCCACGACCACGACGACGGGCCGGCCCTGCGCCTCCTGCGGGCCGCCTACGCCGCCCTGCCGCCGGGCGGCCGCCTCGTCATCGCCGAGCCGATGGCCGGGACGCCCGGCGCCGAGCCGATCGGGGACGCGTATTTCGGCTTCTACCTGCTGGCGATGGGCAGCGGGCGGGCCCGCTCCGCAGACGAGCTCGGCCGCATGCTGGCGCAGGCGGGTTTCACCGGGATCCGGACGCGCTCGACCCGCCGCCCGCTGCTCACCGGCATGGTCGTCGCCTCGCGTCCGTTCGAGAATGTGTAAATATGCCTTGACGCATGTTGCTGTCATTCTAGGATGACGGAAAGGGCAGGCCACAAGGTCTGTCGATGGGGCGGAAGGGCATCGGGCATGGACGCGACGGCCGTCGTTCTCGAAAGACCGGAGCAGCTGGCGCTCACCCGCCTGACGCTGACGCCGGCTGGCGAGGGCGACGCCGTGGTCGCCGTCACCTGGAGCGGCATCTCCACAGGGACCGAGCGCCTGCTCTGGTCCGGCCGCATGCCGAGCTTCCCCGGCATGGGCTACCCCCTCGTCCCCGGTTACGAATCCGTCGGCACCGTGATGGAGGCGCCCCCCGGCTCCGGGCTGCGCGTCGGGCAGAGCGTGTTCGTTCCCGGCGCCCGCTGCTTCGGCGCGGTGCGCGGCCTGTTCGGGGGCGCGGCCTCGCACCTCGTCGTCCCGGCCGACCGTCTGGTGGCGATCGACCCGGGGCTGGGCGAGCGCGGCGTGCTGATCGCGCTCGCGGCGACCGCCTACCACGCGCTCGCCGGCATCAGCCCGGGCGAGCGCGCGCTCATCGTCGGGCACGGAGTGCTCGGGCGGCTCCTGGCCCGGCTCAGCGTGCTCGCCGGCGGGGTGCCGACCGTGTGGGAGACCAACCCGGTCCGGGCACGCGGCGATTTCGGCTACCCCGTCCTCGCGCCGGAGACCGACGAGCGGCGCGACTACGCCACGATCACCGACGTCAGCGGCGATTCCGGCATCCTCGACGCGCTGATCGCGCGGCTCGCGCCCGGCGGCGAGATCGTGCTCGCCGGCTTCTACGAGGCGCCGCTCGCCTTCGCCTTCCCGCCGGCCTTCCTGCGCGAGGCGCGGATCCGGGTCGCCGCCGAGTTCCGGCCCGCCGACCTCGCGGCGGTTACCGCCCTGATCGAGCGCGGCGCGCTCTCCCTCGACGGCCTCATCACCCATCGCCGCCCCGCGGCGGAGGCGGGCGAGGCCTACCGCACGGCCTTCGGCGAGGCCGCCTGCCTGAAGATGATCCTCGATTGGAGGGGCCGTCCATGAACATGCACCTGACCGGCGCGGCGCTCCGCGCGGAAGCGGCTCAGGAGCCGGACCCGGTTCCGACCGCCGCGCGCAAGGAGACGCAGATCATCGCGATCTACGGCAAGGGCGGCATCGGCAAGTCGTTCACGCTGGCCAATCTCAGCTACATGATGGCCCAGCAGGGCAAGAAGGTGCTGCTGATCGGCTGCGACCCGAAGAGCGACACGACCTCGCTGCTCTTCGGCGGGCGCGCCTGCCCGACCATCATCGAGACCTCGACGAAGAAGAAGCTCGCGGGCGAGGCGGTCGCCATCGGCGACGTCTGCTTCAAGCGCGACGGCGTCTACGCGATGGAGCTCGGCGGGCCGGAAGTGGGGCGCGGCTGCGGTGGGCGCGGCATCATCCACGGCTTCGAATTGCTCGAGAAGCTCGGCTTCCACGAATGGGGCTTCGACTACGTCCTGCTCGACTTCCTCGGCGACGTGGTCTGCGGCGGCTTCGGCCTGCCGATCGCCCGCGACATGTGCCAGAAGGTCATCGTCGTCGGCTCGAACGACCTGCAATCGCTCTACGTCGCCAACAACGTCTGCTCGGCGGTGGAGTATTTCCGCAAGCTCGGCGGCAATGTCGGCGTCGGCGGCCTCGTCATCAACAAGGACGACGGCACGGGCGAGGCGCAGGCCTTCGCCGAGAGCGTCGGCATCCCGGTCCTCGCCTCGATCCCCGCCGACGAGGACATCCGCCGCAAGAGCGCGAACTACGAGATCATCGGCAAGCCGGACGGGCGCTGGGGCTCGCTCTTCGCCGACCTCGCTCAGAACGTCGCCGAGGCGGCGCCCCACCAGCCCAGGCCCCTCAGCCAGGACGGGCTGCTCGGCCTCTTCGCGAGCGAGACGGTCGGCCGCGACGTGGTTCTGGAACCCGCCACGTTCGAGGACATGTGCGGCACGAGCCCGATCGTGAAGCCGTCCCTCGAAGTCGTCTACGACACGGTCTGAGGGGACACGCGCATGGCCGTCACCCTCGACATCGCCGATCTCCGCGCCCGCCGCGAGCGGCCGGCCTCCGCCCTCCAGGGGGCGCAGGCGGCGCCCGCCGAGGTCGTCGACCTCGCCGCCGCCAAGGGCGAAGGGACCCCGGGCGAAGGGACCCGGGGCGAAGGGACCCGGGGCGAAGGGATCCCGGGCGACGGGACCCGGGGCGACGGGCTCGGCTGCCACGGCGGCAAGGACACGCTGCGCGCGGCCGCCGCGGCCGCGGGCATGAGCGAGACGCTGGAGGCGCTGGCCCGCGACTATCCCGCCGGCCCCCACGACCAGCCGCAGAGCATGTGCCCGGCCTTCGGCTCCCTGCGCGTCGGCCTCCGGATGCGGCGCACGGCGACGATCCTGTCGGGCTCGGCCTGCTGCGTCTACGGCCTCACCTTCACCTCGCATTTCTACGGAGCGCGCCGCAGCGTCGGCTACGTGCCGTTCAACTCCGAGACCCTCGTCACCGGCAAGCTGTTCGAGGACATCCGGGAGGCGGTGCACGCCACGGCGAAGCCCGAGGATTACGACGCCGTCGTCGTCATCAACCTCTGCGTGCCGACCGCCTCCGGCGTGCCGCTCCGCCTCCTGCCGAAGGAGATCGACGGGGTGCGCGTCATCGGCATCGACGTGCCGGGCTTCGGCGTGCCGACCCATGCCGAGGCCAAGGACGTGCTGGCCGGCGCCATGCTGCGGGTCGCCCGCACGGAGGCCGAGCAGGGGCCGGTCCAGGCACCGCGGTCCGGCCGCTCCGAGCGCCCGACCGTGACGCTGCTCGGCGAGATGTTCCCGGCCGACCCCGTGGTGATCGGCGCCATGCTCGGGGCGATCGGTCTGGCTGCCGGCCCCGTCGTGCCGACGCGGGAATGGCGCGAGCTCTACGCGGCCCTCGACGGGGCGGCTGTGGCGGCGATCCACCCGTTCTACACGGCGAGCCTGCGCGAGTTCGAGGCGGCGGGCCGCCCCGTGGTCGGCTCCGCTCCGGTCGGCCACGACGGCACCGCGAACTGGATCTCCCGGATCGGGGAGGCCTGCGGCGTGCCGCGCCAGGTCGTCGAGGCCGCGCAGAACCGGCTGCTGCCGCCGATCCGCGGGGCGCTCCAGGCCGCCCCGATCCGGGGCCGCATCACGCTCTCGGGCTACGAGGGCTCGGAACTCCTCGTCGGCCGCCTCCTCGTCGAGAGCGGGGCGGACCTGCGCTACGTCGGCACCGCCTGCCCGCGCACCCTCCACTCGGAGGAGGATCTCGACTGGCTCGAATCCCGCGGCGTCACGGTGCGCTACCGGGCCTCACTCGAGGACGACCTCGCCGCCTTCGCCGAGTTCAAGCCGGACCTCGCCATCGGCACGACGCCGGTGGTGCAGAAGGCCAAGGAGCAGGGCGTTCCCGCCCTCTACTTCACGAACCTGATCTCGGCGCGGCCCCTGATGGGGGTGGCGGGCGCGGGCTCGCTCGCGACCATCGTCAACGCGGCGCTCGGCAACCGGGCCCGGTTCGACCGGATGCGCGACTTCTTCGAGGGCGTCGGCCAGGGCCACGCCGCCGGCATCTGGGAAGAGGTGCCGAAGGCCCGCAAGAGCGCGCCGGCCGCCAAGCCCAGGGCGCACGCCCACGATCCGATCGGGGAGATGGCCTGATGCTCGTCCTCGATCACGACAGAGCCGGCGGCTACTGGGGCGCGGCCTACGTCTTCACCGCGATCAAGGGGCTGCAGGTCGTCATCGACGGGCCGGTGGGCTGCGAGAACCTGCCCGTCACCTCGGTCCTGCACTACACGGACGCCCTGCCGCCGCACGAATTGCCCATCGTGGTGACGGGGCTCGCCGAGGAGGAGCTCGGCCGCCACGGCACGGAAGGGGCGATGAAGCGGGCGCACGCGACGCTCGACCCGAGCCAGCCCAGCGTCGTCGTCACGGGCTCGATCGCCGAGATGATCGGCGGCGGCGTGACGCCGGAGGGCACGAACCTCCAGCGCTTCCTGCCCCGCACCATCGACGAGGACCAGTGGCAGGCCGCCGACCGGGCGATGCGCTGGCTCTGGCAGGAGCACGGCGCCAAGCGCTTTTCCAAGAAGGGCATCCCGGCCCGGCCCGAGCGGAAGGCGGGCGAGCGGCCCCGCGTCAACATCGTCGGCCCGGCCTACGGCACCTTCAACATGCCCTCCGACCTTGCCGAGATCCGGCGCCTCGTCGAGGGGATCGGCGCCGAAATCAACCTCGTCTTCCCCCTCGGCTCGCATCTCGCGGACGTGCCCAAGCTCGTCAACGCCGACGCCAATATCTGCCTCTACCGGGAGTTCGGGCGCCTCCTCTGCGAGGACCTCGAGCGGCCCTACCTGCAGGCGCCGATCGGGGTGCTCTCGACCACGAAGTTCCTGCGCTCGCTGGGCGAGATCCTGGGCCTCGACCCGGAGCCCTTCATCGAGCGCGAGCGCCACACCACGATCAAGCCGGTCTGGGACCTGTGGCGCTCGGTGACGCAGGATTTCTTCGGCACGGCGAGCTTCGGCATCGTCGCGACCGAGACCTACGCCCGCGGCGTGCGCCACGTCCTCGAGGAGGAGATGGGCCTGCCCTGCAGCTTCGCGGTCGCCCGCAAGCCCGGCGCCAAGCCGGACAATGCGGGCGTGCGCGAGGCTGTGGCCAAGAGCCCGCCCCTGGTCCTGTTCGGCTCCTACAACGAGCGGATGTACCTCGCCGAGACCGGCGCCCGCTCGGCCTACGTGCCGGCCTCGTTCCCGGGCGCCGTCGTCCGGCGGCACACGGGCACGCCCTTCATGGGCTATTCGGGGGCGACCTACCTCGTCCAAGAGGTCTGCAACGCCCTCTTCGACACGCTCTTCCACATCCTGCCGCTCGCCCGCGACATGGACGCGGTCGAGGCGACCCCCGCCCGCCTCCACCGGGAACTGCCCTGGGAGGAGGCGGCCCGCGCCGCCCTCGACGCCCTCGTCGAGCGCGAGCCCGTCCTCGTGCGGATCTCGGCGGCCAAGCGCCTGCGGGACGCGGCCGAGGCCCGTGCCCGGGGCGAGGGCGCCGCGAGCGTCGGGGCCGACCACGTCGACCGGGCCCGGACGGGCCTCAAGCTCGGGGCCGCCGCATGAGCGCCGCCACGTTTCCAGCCGCCCGGGCGACGCGCCCGGCACAGTCCCAGCCCGAAGATCAGCCGGCCCGTCCCGAGAGGGGACGGCCTGAGGAGAGCAAGGCCATGCGTGGACCCAACGCGACGTCGCGCCTGCACCGGGAGGCCCTCCAGTTCCGGGTCATCCTGGCCGCGACCTACCCCCTCTTCCTCGCCGCCGCGATCTCGCAGCGCCTGCTGCCGGGGCGCGGCCCCGCCCGCCCGGCCCTCGGCGCCCGCCGTTCCGTCTTCGGCGAGGCGCGGGCCATGGCGGTCTCGGCGATCCCCTTCGCCTTCATGGGCTGAGGGGCGGGCCGAGGCGCCCGAGATGCTTCCGTCCCGGTGAACGGGTGGAAGTCCGGCCGTGGCGGACGACGCGCCACGGCGACACCCGCCGCGCCCCCGACGGCGCGGCCAGCCCAAGCGGAGGTCTTCGACGATGGCCAATGGATTGGAAAGACCGAGCAGCCTGTCCGGGCTGACGGAGCCGGAAGCCAAGGAGTTCCACGCGATCTTCTTGACGAGCTTCATCATCTTCACGGCGATCGCCGTGGTCGCGCACATCCTCGTCTGGATGTGGCGTCCCTGGCTGCCCGGCCCGAAGGGCTACGCCGCCCTCGACAGCGTGACGAGCGCCGCCCACGGCCTCGTCTCGATGCTCTCCTGAGGAGGACCGCACCATGCACAAGGTTTGGCTCCTCTTCGATCCGCGCCGCACCCTCGTCGCGCTCTTCACCTTCCTGTTCGTCCTGGCGCTGCTGATCCACTTCATCCTGCTCAGCACCGACCGGTTCAACTGGCTCGAAGGCCCGAAGAAGGCGGCGGCCGCGGCCACCCTGCAGATCGTTCCGCCGACCCCGGCGTGATCCCGCGCGTCCGGGACCGGCCCCGCCGGGACCCGGACCGCGCAACGATCCGAGCCGCGGACGGGGCCGCACCGGGAGACCGGCGCGCCCCGCCCGCAGCGACGACCCTGCCGTGACGGCGGACGCGCGCCGTGACGCCTGAGCCCCGGGAGGTTTCGCGATGGCGATGCTGAGTTTCGAGAAGAAGTACCGGGTCCGCGGCGGCACGCTCGTCGGCGGGGACCTGTTCGATTTCTGGGTGGGCCCGTTCTACGTCGGCTTCTTCGGCGTGACGACGATCTTCTTCTCCGTGCTCGGCACGGCGCTGATCCTCTACGGGGCGGCGATCGGACCGACCTGGAACATCTGGCAGATCAACATCGCGCCGCCCGACCTGAAATACGGCCTGGCCCTGGCGCCCCTGAAGGAGGGCGGCCTCTGGCAGCTCATCACCTTCTGCGCCATCGGCGCCTTCTGCTCCTGGGCGCTGCGCGAGGTCGAGATCTGCCGCAAGCTCGGCATCGGCTACCACGTGCCCTTCGCCTTCTCGGTGGCGATCTTCGCCTACGTCTCGCTCGTCGTGATCCGCCCGTTCCTGATGGGCGCCTGGGGCCACGGCTTCCCCTACGGCATCCTCTCGCACCTCGATTGGGTGTCGAACACGGGCTACCAGTACCTGCACTTCCACTACAATCCGGCGCACATGCTCGGCGTGTCGTTCTTCTTCACGACGACCTTCGCCCTGTCGCTGCACGGCTCGCTGATCCTCTCCTCCACCAACCCGCCGAAGGGCGAGGTGGTGAAGACGCCGGAGCACGAGGACACCTTCTTCCGCGACACGATCGGCTACTCGATCGGCACCCTCGGCATCCACCGCCTCGGCCTGTTCCTGGCCCTCTCGGCGGGCTTCTGGAGCGCCGTCTGCATCATCATCAGCGGACCGTTCTGGACCAAGGGCTGGCCGGAATGGTGGGGCTGGTGGCTCAATCTCCCGGTCTGGCGCTGAAGGGAAGGGCAACGCCATGGCATATTATCAGAACATCTTCACGGAGGTTCAGGTCCGCGCGATCGATCCGGAGATGGGCGTGCCCGTCGCGGTCGACCGGCGCTGGGGCCGGCCCTTCCACAGCTACCTGTTCGGCCTGATCGGCAACGCCCAGGTCGGCCCGATCTACGGCGGGTATCTCGGCGGCCTGTCGCTCGCCTGCGGGCTCATCGCCTTCGAGATCATCGGCCTCAACATGTGGGCCTCGGTGAACTGGGACCCGGTCCAGTTCGTGCGGCAATTGCCCTGGCTGGCGCTGGAGCCGCCGCGCCCGCAATACGGGCTCAAGGTCCTGCCGCCGCTCAACGAGGGCGGCTGGTGGCTGATCGCCGGCTTCTTCCTCACCGCCTCGATCCTGCTCTGGTGGGTGCGGCTCTACCGGCGGGCCCGGGCGCTGGGCCTGGGCACCCACGTGCCCTGGGCCTTCGCGAGCGCGATCTGGCTCTACCTCGTCCTCGGCTTCATCCGGCCGGTGATGATGGGCTCGTGGAGCGAGGCGGTGCCCTTCGGCATCTTCCCGCACCTCGATTGGACCGCCGCCTTCTCGCTGCGCTACGGCAACCTCTTCTACAACCCGTTCCACATGCTCTCGATCGTCTTCCTGTACGGGTCGACGCTCCTGTTCGCCATGCACGGGGCGACCATCCTGGCGACGAGCCGCTACGGGTCCGAGCGCGAGATCGACCAGATCGTCATGCGCGGCACCGCCACCGAGCGCGCGGCCCTGTTCTGGCGCTGGACCATGGGCTTCAACGCCACGATGGAATCGGTCCACCGCTGGGCCTGGTGGTTCGCGGTTCTGACGACGCTGACCGGGGGCATCGGCATCCTGCTGACCGGCACCGTCGTCGACAATTGGTACCTGTGGGCGGTCAAGCACGGCGTCGCGCCGGCCTATCCCCACGTCTACGGCCCGATCGTCGATCCTCTGAGCGCGGCCGGAGGTGGCCAATGAAGACCCTTCTCACCGTCGCGGGCGCGGTCGTCGCCCTGTTCCTCACCATCGCGATGTTCGGGACGGCGGGCTGGGACCGCCCCCCGCTCGTCACGAGCCAGAACGGCTATCGCGGCACCGCGATGGCCCAGGTCGAGACGAAGGCCGACGCGCTCGAGGTCAAGGCCGAGAACAAGGCGCCGGAGGCGGCCGCGCCCGCCGAGCCCGGCGACGACCTCGCGGGCAAGACCTACGAGAACGTCAAGGTCCTGCAGAACCTGACCACGAACGAGTTCAACCGCCTCATGGTCTCGATGACGGAGTGGGTCTCGCCCGAGCAGGGCTGCACCTACTGCCACAACACCGAGAACATGGCCGACGACAGCCTCTACCAGAAGCGGGTCGCGCGCCGGATGCTGCAGATGACGCAGCACATCAACGCGACCTGGAAGGAGAAGCACGTCCACGAGGCGGGGGTGACCTGCTACACCTGCCACCGCGGCCAGCCGGTGCCGGCCAACATCTGGTTCACCGATCCGGGACCGCAGGCGCGCTCCGGCTTCATCCCCCGCAACAACGGCCAGAACCTCGCCAAGGAATCGGTCGGCCTGTCCTCGCTGCCCTACGACACCCTGACCGAGTTCCTGGGCAAGAAGGACATCGACAACACCGTCATCCGGGTGAACGCGACGACGGCGCTGCCGGAGGGAAGGGGCAAGCCGATCCAGGATGCCGAGAAGACCTACGGCCTGATGATGCACATGTCGCAGGGCCTCGGGGTCAATTGCACCTACTGCCACAACACCCGAGCCATCTCGAACTGGGGCGAGAGCACGCCGCAGCGCGTCTCGGCCTGGCACGGGATCCGGATGGTGCGCGACCTCAACGGCGACTACCTGGAGCCGCTGCAATCGACCTTCCCGAGGAACCGCCTCGGCGCGCTCGGCGACGTGCCGAAGATCAACTGCACCACCTGCCACAACGGCGTGAACAAGCCGCTCAACGGCGCCCACGTGGTCGAGGCCTATCCCTCCCTGACGAAATCCACGGAGATCGCGGCCGGCACCCCGCCCGCGCCCTCCGGCGGCACGGCGGTACCCGCGCCGGCAGCACCGGTTCCGGCTGCCCCGCCGGCACCGGCCCCGGAGATGCCCGCTCCGAAGCCGTGAGCGGAGACCTCGGGAGGCGGGCGGCGCGAGCCGCCCGCCTCCGCCCATGTCCGGATCCCGGCGCCCGGACCGCCTTCGGGCAGGGCGACGTCCGTGAAACGGAGCCCTCCGGCAATATTGGCGTCCGCGATGGCCAGTCGATGCCCGCGGCTGCTCGGGCCGAAGACGGAGCCCGGGGCAGAGGCGCGTCGCTCAAATCCGCCACGATTGTCCCGCAACTCTGTTTTCGCTTTCCGGCATGACCGGCCGCACCGGCCGCGCTAGAACCGGCCGGATGCGGCGGAAGGGAGCGGGACCTTGCTGAGGGGGCGTGACTCGGAAATCGTGTCGGCGTTGAGCCGATGCCGGACGGCGTTCATCGGCGTTGGGGTGATGAGCGGTCTGGTGAACGTGCTCTACCTGACGGGCTCGTTCTTCATGCTCGAGGTCTACGACCGCGTCATCCCGAGCCGCTCCGTGCCCACGCTGGTCGGCCTCGTGGCCCTCGCGCTCGTCCTCTACGCCTTCCAGGGCCTGCTGGAGATGATCCGCTCCCGCATCCTCGCCCGCGTCGGCGCGGCGCTCGACGAGGCCCTCTCCGCCCGCGTCTTCGACCTCGTCGTGCGCGCCCCCCTCAAGGGCGCCGCTCCCGGCGACGGCCTCCTGCCCCTGCGCGACCTCGACGCCCTGCGCAGCTTCCTCGCCGGCGCCGGGCCCGGCGCCTTCTTCGACCTGCCCTGGATGCCGATCTACCTCGTCATCTGCTTCCTGTTCCATCCCCTCCTCGGTGTCGCCGCCATCGTCGGCGCCGTCGTGCTGGCGCTCGTCACCTTCGTCACCGACCGCGCCACCCGCACCCCCGCCCAGGCCGCCACCGGCCACGGCCTGCGCCGCAACGGCCTGGCCGAGGCCGGCCGCCGCAACGCCGAGGTGCTGGCCGCGCTCGGCATGCAGGGCCGCCTCGGCGCCCGCTGGGCCGCGGCCAACCGCGACTACATGGACGCCCAGCAGCGCGTCTCGGACGTCGCCGGCGGCTTCGGGGCCGGCTCCAAGGTCTTCCGCATGGCCCTGCAATCGGGCGTGCTGGCGCTGGGCGCCTGGCTCGTGATCAACAACATGGCCACCGCCGGCATCATCATCGCCTCCTCGATCCTGGTCTCGCGCGCGCTCGCCCCGGCCGAGCTCGCCATCGCCAACTGGAAGGGCTTCGTGCAGGCCCGCCAGGCCTGGGTCCGGCTCTCCGAGCTGCTCGCCCGCATCCCCGCCGTCGGCCAGCCCCACGCCCTGCCCGCGCCCGCCCGCTCCCTCGCCG
>NZ_SMNT01000078.1 GCF_004348265.1 Methylobacterium segetis | reverse complement strand
GCAAACCCCCTCGGCGCCCGCGCGCTCTACCTATCGGACCACGGCCGCGATACGCTCTATCGGATCCACGGCACCACCGAGCCCGAGAAGATTGGCCAAGCCGTGTCTTCGGGTTGCATCCGTCTGCGCAACATCGATGTGGTCGATCTGTACAACCGCGTGCCCGTCGGTGCTCGAGTGCTCGTGCGCTAAGACCCAGCCCGGGCATCATGCTGCGATCGGACAGAGCGCCTCAATCGCATCGCACGCGGCCGACACGCCGCTCTCCGTCGTCATCTGCGCCTTGTGGCCCTTCGTGAACTTTGGTGAGAGCCGATCGTCGCAAAAGCAGCGCGTGCGCCGAAGCACCGCCAAGGCCTATGGTTTAGGAGACCTTATCCTCGGGCAGAGCGATCAAGACCGTCAGATGGAGGGTCACATGGCCGATGCTCCAGCAACCCGAGAGACGATCAGCCTCGATGAGGGCGATGTGGTCGTCCTGCTCCCAGCCAACCTGTCCCCAGCGAGTATCGGGATTCTCCAGACCCAGCTCGAGAAGCTGGCCGCAGGGTTGAGCTCACGAAGCAACGAGAATGGCCAAGCCTACTTGCGTGGGCTCGCCGGGTTGGCAGCCTTCGGTGCCAACTGACGCGTCGCGATCTCGACGCAACGGTGCGCCACCTCACGGGTGATGGAGCCGGTCCATCTACCCTGAGTGCGAGGCTGGGCGATGGCTCAGGCGGTGTGCCGGCTCCCCGATGCGGCCGACATGGCCCGGCTCGCTGCGATCGCCGACGACCGGTCGCGCCCGCTCGAACACACCCAGCGTGCCCGCATCGTCCTGCTCTCGGCCGAGCGCCTGAGCGTCCAGGACGTGGCCCCAGCGCGAGTGGGCGTCAGCCGTCCGCCGGTGTGGCGCTGGCAGCGGCGCGAGACCGCGGCGGGCGTCCGCCGAGTGCGAGACCGGTCCGGGCCTGCGCCTCAGCCAGCCGGCGGGTGCGCTGGGCGTGGCGGGTCAGCAGCTTGGGGAAGCGCTCGGCAAAGGCTCGACGAGGGCAGGCCGGGTCGCGGCAGTAGAAGCGCCGGGCCGCCAGTTGCATTTTGACGGCCTTGCCGCTGGACGGCAGATCGGCGGGCCGTCGCCAATACTGGCTATGGACCGACGTGCTGACCGCCCGGCACGTCGGGCAGCAGGCGTGGCCGTGCTTCGCTTCGGCGACGATGGTGAGGGCGGCGGGGCCGTCCCGCGCGATACGGACAAGGCGGCAGCCGGGTAAAGGAAAGAGCAGGGTCATACCCCGATCTGCGAGGCCGAACCGACCACGCGCAGGCCCCAGCTGTCATGCTCTTCGATCCACCAAACTCGGCGATGAACCATCGGCTCTCTTCGGCGAGTTGCGGGCCTGCATCTTAGCGCATTTGTGCTGCGTAGGACCCACGCTGCTGGATCGTTGATATTCTGCAGAAGCCTCGCCAAACTTCCCTACGCGTCCTTTTTGATCAAGCGGCCTGCTCAGCTCAGCGTTACCGTACAACGGCCGCAGAAGTTGAAGTTGTGGGGGCTGTCCACCCTCGATTGGAGCTGGAGAGGCTCGCCGCATAACCATATCCGCCGTTGAGAGATTTAGCCCGTGAAGACCTTGCTCATTGGGGTCGCGGCCTTTGCCGCCCTGGTCCTGACCAGCGTGATAGCAGATGCACGTGGCTTTCGCGGCGGAGGTGGCGGTTTCCGCGGCGGTGGCGGCTTCCATGGAGGCGGCTTTCGAGGCGGCGGTTTCCGCGGAGGTGGGTTCCATGGCGTGCGGGCAGGCGGCTTCCGCGGCTATCGCGGCGGTGTGGCCGGCGGATTCCGCGATGGATACGGCCGTGTTGGACGCTACGGCTACGGGTACGGTCGCTACGGACGTTACGGCTATGGCCGCTACGGATACGGCTATGGGTATCGTCCCTATGGCTATGGCTTAGGTGCGGCTGCAGTCGGTGCCGCTATTGGCTACGGCGCGACATACGGCGGCTGTGGGCCCTATCGCTACTACGACGCGTACTCCGGTTTCTGCCGCCCCTATTGACGGCAGCCCAACGTGCGAGGCCCCGAGCACACCGACGTCATCGTGCGCGAAGCCCTGAGTCGCTGAGGATCCGGGCGGCCGCACGCACTCCAGGGTCCGCGCACTTGGACTGCGAGGTCTCACGCCATGACCCTCAAGATCGTACTTCCCCTCATGGTTGCGGCTTGCCTGACCTCGCCGGCGCTGGCGCAATCGACAGGTTACGTCCGCCAGCCCACAGCGCTCATTCACGGCAACTATTGCGGCATGGGCAACAACGCGCCGCTGCCGCCGGTTGATGCGCTCGATCTCGCCTGCGCCCGGCATGACGCCTGCGCTCCGCTCGGGCGCCTGCCCTCGCGAGCCTGCAACCTGCGGTTCCAGCGCGAGACAGAGTTGATCTCGCGCGACCCACGCCAGCCGGACGACTTGCGCGCGCTGGCAGGCTTCATGTCCGCCGGCGCTGCCCTTTTGCCGTTCGACCCGAGTGCTCCTGTAGTTATGACGCGGCTTCCGGCATCCGGGCGACATGGATGGCAGCCGCCCGGCCCATACCGTCCCGCCTCCTACGCGTACTAGGGCGTCGCCGAGGGGCGCGCTCGGACTGAAGAGGGACCCAGGTTCGACATGAAGATGATCGCGCTCGACGAGGCGGTGTCTTCGATCCCCAATGGGGCCACGCTGATGGTCGGCGGCTTCATGGGAGTGGGGACTCCGGAGCAGCTGATGGATGAACTCGTCCGGCAGGGGCGGCGCGAGCTGACGGTCATCGCCAATGACACCGCCTCGCCCGGCGTCGGCATCGGCAAGCTGGTGACGGCCAAAGTGCTCCGGCGGGTGGTCGCGAGCCATATTGGTCTCAATCCGGAGACCCAGAAGCAGATGATGGAAGGCACTCTTCAGGTCGAGCTGGTGCCCCAAGGGACGCTGGTGGAGCGCATCCGCGCCGGCGGCTGCGGCCTGGGCGGCGTCCTCACTCCCACCGGCATCGGCACGGTCGTCGAGAACGGAAAGCGGACGATCGAGGTCGAGGGCCGGGAGTACCTGCTGGAGACAGCGCTCCAGGCCGACTTCGCTCTCGTCCAGGCCTTCCTCTGCGACTATCTCGGCAACCTCACCTATGCGTTGACCGGGCGCAACTTCAATCCGCTCATCGCCATGGCGGCGCGCACGGTCATGGTCTGCGTGGAGCACATCGTCCCGGTCGGCGTGATCGGGCCCGACCACGTGGTCACGCCGGCTCCCCTCGTCGATTACGTCATCGCGAGGTGCTGACCCGATGGACCCGCAGATCGTCATCGCCCGCCGCATCGCCCACGAGCTCCGCGACGGTATGCTGGTGAACCTCGGCATCGGCATCCCGACGCTCGTCGCCAACTATGTCCCGGCCGGCATGCACGTGTTCTTCCAGTCGGAGAACGGGCTAATCGGCACCGGCCCGGTTCCCGAGCAAGGCATGGCCCTACGCTGGCTGACCGATGCCGGCGGAAAGCCGGTGACGGCGCTGCCCGGGGCGTCAGCCTTTGACAGCGCGATGTCGTTCGGGCTCATCCGGGGCGGGCATCTCGACCTGACGGTGCTCGGCGGCCTGCAGGTCGATCAGGAGGGGCACCTCGCGAACTGGATGGTACCCGGGAAGATGGTTCCGGGCATGGGTGGCGCGATGGATTTGGTGACCGGAGCCAAGCGCGTGATCGTGGCCATGCAGCACACCGCAAAGGGCCGGCCGAAGATCGTCCGCGAATGCTCGCTGCCGCTCACCTCAGCGCGTTCCGTCGACCTTGTCGTGACAGAGCTGGGGGTCATCGCCTTCCCGGAGGGACAAGCAACGCTCATCGAAAGGGCGGAGGGCGTAAGCGTCGAGGAGGTGCTGGCCTCCACCGAGGCCGAACTCGTTGTGCCCGAGCCTGGCGCTGCCTGACCGGAACGCGCCCTGGTCTAGACGCGACTGCCGCAAGTGCGAGCATCGTGAATGGCCGCTTCAGAGGAGCCGTAAGGGGCGACTGAACGGCTGAAATGGGCGCAAAGCTGAAGGTCCGCTTTCCGGCCGGGAGCCAAGATTTGCTTGTGGCGCTCTCCGACCTTGCCGTCGAGTGTTACGCCTTGGCTCGGAGCACCGCTTACTATCCGCTGCACCTACTGCCGAGCTCGATGGAGTCGCTCCGGAAATTAGCTCCGGCGCCGCCGCCCCGCGTCGGACACCAAGAGAAATCTGCTCCAGATCCTTAACGCAGGGGTATTTTCGCTTTTTACCGTTCCCAGATCGATCTATCGTAGCCCCTGACACGAAGGCGCTGGGCTTTAGAAGGTTGACCCAGGCCGGTTCGCGAACCCGGGCTAGGTGCATCGCTGGAATAGAAAAATTTGGCCCATAGGAGCGCAAGCTCATCAGACCGGAGGGCCGATTCTAGTGATGCGCAGATATGGCTGCCAGGGAGCTGAAGGGCTCAAACCTTCCGCGCATCATCCCTGATGCCGTTACCTCCGACGAGGCGCCGGGCTTGATCTCCCAGTAAGCCGCTGACGCGAGAGAGTGAGCCGCTGTCACGATTCCACCACTCATCCGGCGGGGCGTGGCAGGCTACTGCCGTGCCGCGCCTCGCATCAACGAGGCTGCAATGATTAACGACATCAATCACAACACAGCTGCGAACCCTGATGATCTCCTTAGGCCTAACGATGCGGCACGACTGCTCGGAGTCTCGGAAGTCTGGCTGAAAAAGCTGCGTCTTGCCGATAGCGGACCCAGGTTTGTGCGGCTGAGCGAACGGCTCATTCGCTACAAGCGCTCCGATCTTCTCGCCTGGGTGGAGGCGCGCTGCTGACAACTTCCATCGAAGTTCAGTCACAACAAAGTCGATCAAGAAAAGCGCAAGGGGCTGACCGATGATTGAAAAGAATGGCGCCGCAGATCATAAGACCGCGGCGCTAAAGTTTGCTGACAACCCGGAGTGTATCGAAAAATGGCTGGGGGAAGAAGGCCGAACATTTGCTTGTTTCGGACGTAAAGTTCTGGCGAATGGCTACTCGGTTATTCCGCTCGCCACAGGCGACAAGCGGCCAGTCATTGCTGAGTGGCAACGCTTCTGTCAGCAGCCTGCCTCGAAAGCGGCCGCTGAGGATTGGGCGCGCAACAATCCCGCAGCAGGTATCGGACTGGCATGTGGATCAGCGGTAATTGGTATCGACATTGACATCCTCGATGGCGCACAGGCCGATCTGATCGAGGGTTTGGCACGCAAGCACCTCGGGGATACGCCGCTCGTGCGTATCGGAATGGCGCCGAAGCGAATGCTGATTTATCGGCCTTCGGGGCCGGTAAGAGCCGCCAAGCCGCATCCAATTGAGGTGCTCTCAACGGGCAATCAAATCGCCGCATTCGGGATCCATCCTCGAACCCAGAAGCCGTATGTCTGGCCAAACCTTAGTCCATTGGACACGCCGGTCTCCGCCCTGCCGGAGGTGACACAAGTTGCCGTAGACCGGTTCCTGGCAGGCTGCAGAGATGTCCTGCCGATTTTGTCGAGCGAGGCTCAAGAGCCCGAGTTCGACGAGTTCGGCTACGTCATTGGCCGGCGCGACGTCCACGCATTGAAGTGCGCCTGGAAAGCCGCGTGCCGCAGGACTAGCAATGACATTAGCGCAATGCTCGATGACGCCTGGGACCTCTTCTTCTACGGCCTGCATCCGGACCACCGGCAACGTGTGCGAGCGAAGACAGGCCGGCCTTGGGCGAAAAATGACAAGGAGTTTGTATCAAAGGTCCGAAGTGCTCTGCGCAACACCGAGGAGCGTAACACTCAAGCGGCTACCAACCGCACGCAGCGCGTGTTGATCGATGACGTGCCACCGCATTTCGGGGCAGATGAACTGAGCGCTGAGCAGGCCGGCAAGCGTGTTCGCGATCTCGTTGCAGGCTGGATTGAGCACAGAGGAAAACTCGCCATCGCCGGCGCGGCGGGTATCGGCAAGAGCACCTCAGTTCTCGCGGCTATCAGGCAGTGGAACCGTGAGAAGCCGATCGGCCCGGACCACGTCTGGTATCTCACACCTACTGTGAGCTTGGCGGAGGAGCTGGCAGCTAAGTATCGCGCCTTAGGAGGCACATGCGTAGCGGTGCGTGGGCGCCTTCATGAGGACGCAGAAAGGGCCCCGCTTTGCCTTCGCCCTTCATTCGTCCGCGCTGCGGTTGAGTGCGGGGTCGGTAATGTCGCGGCTGCGTGCTGCGAACTAAGAACCAAAGATGATGAGTACTTGCGTTGCCCCTACCGGTCTGGCTGCCCGTACTATGAGCAATTTGAGAATCCTGTCGAGATAAATTTCATGTCGCATGAGTATATGCTGCAGACGCTCGGTGAGCGCTTCGGTAAACCCGACATGGTCGTGATCGATGAAGCGTTTATGCAAAAGCTTGTCAGGTGCTCGCAAGCTGCCTCTGCGGAAGATCTACTTCGCGAAGCTGCCAGCCAGACTGCAATCATGAGGATTGTAATTGATGCCCTTCGCGCCGGTTTGTCACCGAAATCTGTCTTACGCAATATTGGAGTTACGAAGAAGGCCCTCGTTGCAGCTGCTCAAGCGATTGAGCCTGAGGTCGAAGCGCAGGTCACTCCGGATATGAGTGAAAATCGGGCTCTTGCGGCTCTTGATCGCTTGCCTAAGCGCAATAGGGCTGCACTGGCATTTCGAAGATTGGCAGATGAGCTGAGTTGCGAGCGCGAGGAGACGCATTCCATTTATGCCGCAAAGAAAATGACGCGAGCTCATATTGATGGCACGGAGACTATCGTTGAAATGGAGATATTCTATATTCAATACAGAAGCGATGTGAAGCTCAGGAAAGAAACTCCGATCTTGCTTCTAGATGCGACGGCGAACGAAGCACTCCTCCGCAGCCTGTGGCCGGATCTTCGATTCGAAAAAATCGCAGCCAGAAGGAACGCTATCGTCACGCAAACTTATGGCCTTCAGGCCGGCAAAGCCGCAATGACGACCGGAGCCAAAGCGGGAAAATACCTTTCGGATCTCCGCGCCTTCCTGGAGAGAGTCGGGAAGGACAGGCGCGGCCTCTTGGTCACGTACAAGGATGTTCTATGGGAGGGCCATGAGCGCCGGTTCTCTTTGCCCGACGGGTGGTCGGCTACGCACTTCGGCGACCTACGGGGACGTGACGAGTTCAAGGACTGTGACGTCGTAGTGGTTTGCGGGCGCATGCAGCCTCGAGTGGAAGATGTTGAGCGCATGGCGCGCGGGTTTTTCTATGACCGCGACCTTCCAATGACCTTCCTTAAAGGGGGCAACTTCCCGCAGGTGCCGCGTGGCTACCGGCTGGCTGACGGGTCGCAGAACGGCACGCTCGCACAAGTGCACCCAGACGAGACGGTTCAGGCGCTAGTCGAACAACTACGTGAAGCAGAAGTTGTCCAAGCAATCGACCGGCTGCGTCTCCTACACCGGTCGCAGCAGGCGGCGGTGTACCTACTCACTGATCTCCCAGTTGACGTGACGGTTGACCGCTTGGAGCCCTGGCGCTCGCTCGTTGAACAGCGGAGCCGAATCGATCGAGCGGCTTCTCGCCTGCCTGGTGTGCTTCCTCTTGTGCCGGACTGGTTGGTGTCTGAACGCCCCGATCTCTGGTCAACCAAGAAGGAGGCCAGCATGGATATCGAGAGACTCCTCAAAGCTCGAGACGCGAAGCCGCTCATGCGGTTCAGACGCACCGACAAAGATGAAGACGGGTTCATCGCAAACTTCGGCCTCAAGGCGCAGATGTACCGCTTCAAAAGGGCCTCTCACCCGCAGGGACGCGCTTCCCGGTGTCTCTCAATTCATACGCCCAGCACCACCCGGTTCGCGCTGACTGCGCTGCTCGGGGAGTTGACGCTGTTCGAGCCCCCAATGCCGGTACTTGCTGCAGCGCGGGACCAGGAGCCGCCAGTGCGGCCGTCACAGCCAGCCTCCAACGACGACGTGCCGGGCTGCGCAGCCCGGGGGGCGGTTGGCTGATTCTAAATCCTCGGTTCGTTATAAGTATCTATTATAGCGAACCGAGGATTTAGACGGGGGTGGTCGGAACCGGCCCGGCCGAACGCTGCGCACCGTTAAACAAATGGCGGTCTAATGTTCTGGCGGGAGGTTCTGTTTTCTCGCGCGTCTTTGGCGCTTGCAGGCGCACCTTGACGAAGGAATAGGGGCATGATGGCACGGCTGCTTCATGCGATGCCCACGGTCGAGAGAAGTGCGTCCGACGTTTCATCAGTTGCTGCGATGATCGGCCGTTAGCGGGTTTGCACCAGTAGTCTGAGCTAGCTCAGTCAGTTAGATCGCCTGCGCGTCAGCAAAGAAGGAAAATTGGCGGCGCGGTCACCGGCGATGCAGGTTGGTGAGCGTGATGTTTACTAGCGAGCGTCTGAGCGGCACGCGGCCTGATTTGCACTTGTCCGACTACGGCTTGGCTTTCTCTGGCAGGATCATGCCCGTGTCCGGATCGGTAAGGTCGCCCTGCTGCGGCTGAAGTGTGAGCGCCCGCGCTGCCTCAGGTGTTTTGCCCGCCGCGAGGTCAAGCGCCGCTGCAACATGAGCCTTGCGTGCCTGCTCGGCGCTCATCTGGCCTCGCACGATGCCCACGGCCAAGTTGATGGACAGAATGTTGGTGACCTCATTGTCACCGAAGGACGTGATCGTGCCTCGTGTGCGGTCGGGAATGACGCTGCCATTGTAGGTCGCAATGGCGTTGTAGAGGTTGAGCGGCACCTTGTAGACAATCGTTTGCTCCAACACGTCGCGGTGCTGGGCGGGGAAGTCGTGCTCCGCCCCGGTCTTATGCACGATCGTTCGTGCCCAGGGCGCGTTGTCACGCCAGATCAGCATGGTTGCGGTCGCCTCCTGAGGTGCCCCGTACTTCGCGCGCATGGCCTCTGCTGCAGTTCGCGACGCTTCCGGCCAGCCCTGCGTCACGTCGGAGCTCGCTTCGGCGGTGGGGTGCCGAGGTTCTGCAGCGCCGGTGGGACCGTGAGTAAGAGCCAAGCCTGCAAGCACAAAAAGGCAGAGGCTGGTTCGCTTCGTGGATGGCATGGAAGTTCTCCGGAACATGCCTCCGCCACATGCGGAGCTCTGGCCTGAGGTCCGAACACAGGTGTTACGGGTCCGAGTTGTCACGGGTCCGAGCGGGGTATATCGCGGCAGATAGGAAGAGTTCCAGGCTAGGGAGGCGCGCTGTGGCGCAATCAGTATCCCTCGACGTGAACGGCCGGGCCGTAACAGCAGCCCTCGACGATCCGGAAACGCCACTCCTCTATGTCCTGCGCGACGATCTCGGCCTGCACGGACCCCGCTTCGGCTGTGGGCTCGGCCAATGCGGCTCGTGCACTGTTCACATCGATGGGCAGGCAGTGCGCTCCTGCGTGACGCCAACTTCGAGCGTCAAGCCCGGGCAGAAGATCCTCACTCTCGAGGGGCTGGGCTCGCCCGAGGCGCCGCACCCGGTGCAGAAAGCCTTCATCGAGGAGCAGGCCGCCCAGTGCGGCTACTGCATCAACGGCATGATCATGCAGTCGGCCGCGCTGCTTTCCAAAAATAAGCAACCCAGCGAGGATGAGATCCGACAGGCGCTCGTGGGCAACCTGTGCCGCTGCGGAACGCATCTGCGCATCGTGCGTGCCGTCAAGCGCGCCTCCGAGACGCTCTGAGGGGGAGGCCCAAATGTTCACGACGACTCACGCAGCCCTCTCTCGTCGGACCCTTCTGCAAGGCAGCGGCGCCCTTGTCATCGGCTTCAGCTTAGGAGGCCGAGTGACAGCTCAGGGCGGGGCGCCCATTCCGACACCCAGCGTGGGCAAGTCCATCGCCCCCGACCAAGTCGACAGCTTCCTGGCGCTTGATGCGGAGGGACGCGCCACGGTCTATTCCGGCAAGGTCGATCTCGGCACGGGAGTCAGGACTGCGCTGGCGCAGATGGCGGCTGAGGAACTCGACCTTCCCATAGACCGCGTCACCATCGTTCAAGGCGACACGGCGCTGACCCCGGACCAGGGTCCGACATACGGCAGCCTCTCTATCCAGAAAGGCGGCGTCGAGATCCGTCAGGCGGCAGCGACGGCTCGGGCGCGCCTTCTCACCCTTGCCGCGGAGCGCCTCGGCGTCTCTCCAGACACCCTCGTGACCGAGAACGGCACTGTTCGCCCGAAAGGGGGCGGAGCGGGCATCGACTACGCTGACCTCATCCGGGGCGGTCGCTTCGAAACCAAGGTGGACAAGGAAGTCACAACCAAGGACGCGGCGCACTTCGCGCTTGTCGGCAAGTCCGTGGCGCGCATCGACATTCCCGAGAAGGTGACGGGCCGCTTCACCTACATGCAGGACTTCCGGATACCCGGCATGGTGCACGCTCGTGTCGTGCGCCCGCCGGCCATCGGCGCTAACCTGGAGAGCGTCGACGAGGGGTCAGTCGCCGGTATCCCTGGCCTGATCAAGGTCGTGCGGGAGGGCAACTTCCTCGCGGTGGTGGCCGAGCGCGAATGGGCCGCGATCAAAGGAGCACGTGCTCTCAAGGCGCAGTGGTCAGCCTGGGAGGGTTTGCCCGAGCAAGACCATCTCTGGGAGCATGTGCGCGCCACCAAGGTAACCAAAGACGATGTGACGAGCAGTGTCGGCGATCCCGAGGCTGCCTTGCCGAATGCGGCTAAAACCCTGTCGGCGAGCTACGACTTTGCCATTCATACACACGGCTCAATCGGTCCCTCCTGCGCCGTGGCGGAGATCAAAAATGGCCAGCTGACCTGCTGGAGCGCTTCGCAGATGACGCACGCTCTGCGCAAGCAGCTCGCCGCAATGACCGGAATGGCTCCCGAGGCGGTGCGCTGCATCTACATTGAGGGCTCGGGCTGCTATGGGCGCAATGGACACGAGGACGCAGCAGGCGACGCTGTGCTCGTGGCTCGGGCGGTTGGGCGCCCTGTGCGCGTGCAATGGTCGCGAGCGGACGAGCACGGCTGGGATCCAAAGGGACCACCGACGCTGATCGACCTCAAGGCTGGGCTCGACCAAGACGGCAACGTGCTCGCGTGGCACTCGCAGTTCCTCCTGCCAGAAGGCGCGGCGGGAAACGTGCCGCTGGTGGCTGCTACCCTAGCCGACTTACCGCATGAAACGACCATGTCGCCGGGCAACATCATCCAGAACTCGGCACTGCCGTACGCCTTTCCGAATGTCCGCACTGTCTGCCATCGCCTGGCCGAGACCCCGTTCCGACCCTCTTGGATCCGCACGCCGGGGCGGATGCAGAACACGTATGCCAACGAGGCCTTCCTCGACGAGTGCGCCGCCGCGGCTGGGGCTGATCCGCTGGCTTACCGCTTGAGAGCGCTGAAGGATCCCCGCGGCATCGAGGTGCTGAAGCGCGCGGCTGAGATTGCCAAGTGGGAGGCCCACCCCTCTCCGGCCAAGGATGATCGAGGTGGGGGCGACGTCTTGCGTGGGCGCGGCCTCTCCTACGTGCGCTACGAACTCAACCGGACCTATGTCGCGGGTATAGCCGAGGTTGAGGTGAACCGGCAGACCGGCGCTGTACGCGTGCCCCGGTTCTTCGTCGTCCAGGATTGCGGGCAGATCATCAATCCGGACGGCGTACGCAACCAGCTCGACGGCAACGTTATCCAGACGGTCAGCCGTGTGCTGATGGAAGAGGTCACCTTCAATCGCAGCGCGGTGACGAGTTTGGACTGGGCGAGCTATCCGATCCTGACCTTCCCCGACGTACCCGAGGTGATCATCGACCTCATCGATCGGCCGACGGAGAAGCCCTGGGGTGCGGGCGAGCCTTCCGCGGCGATTGTGCCTGCGGCTATCTCCAACGCGATCTTCGATGCGACGGGTACACGAGTGCGCTCCGTGCCATTCACGCCCGCGAAGGTGAAGGCAGCCCTTCAGGGAACCTGATGGTGTGATCACTGGAGCTTCTGTCGATCAGGATGGCGAGCCAATCAGCCTCTGCCAATGCCAGTCGATGGTGTCGGTCAAGATCGGCATGCACGGCGAGGAGGGGTTCAGCCGGGTGACGGCCTGGCTGAGCTCATCGAGCGCGGCGGTTTGTGCGTACAGCCCCTGCACGGCCGACAGGTAGGCCCGCCCAGATCGCCTCGTCCACCGCTCCAGTGCTCGCGGACTGGTTGCCACTGAGGAGGTCGGCGAAGGTCTCCAGCGTTTGCTCAAGGGTGGCCATGCCCTGAGTATGGCTCGGGTTGAGTTGCGGTTGAACCCTTGGAGTGGATAGCTGGAGGTCTCTTCCTTGGCGGCCGTATCGTCACGCTCTCTGGCCCGAGGAACAGAGAGATGGCTTGGCTGTCATTGAGCGACAGATGCAGGAGAGGGATGGCTACAAACCAGGGCAGGATCAGCCTCCCGATTGCCCGATGTCGTGAACCCAGCCATCCTGCACATGTCCCTCGCATTCCTGGCGGATCCCCACGTCTGAGCCGAAGAAGCTGGTCCGTGTGCTGATCACGGAAATACCCAGCGGCTATGAACTCACGATTGAGGCCGACGACGGCCATGTGCTGAGGGTGGTTGCAACAACCGATCAGGTCGACGCTCTGGCCCGGCAATTCACGAAGCTGGCCGATGACGAGCAGGCAGGCGGCTGACGAGGGCGCTCACGAGGCCTAGAGGAGGCATGATGGCCAACGATCACAGCAAGGAGCGGAAGCAGGCGGAAGCGGAGTTTGCCAAGACACAGGATCGCGCCAAGCCAGAAGCTTTGAAGGAGCCGATCGTCAGCGCAGCGGATGAGAACACTGCGCGCTTGAAGGCAGCCCGATTGGCGCGCGACGCTGCTGATGAAACAGCAAAGCGCAAAGGGCGGCGGTGAGCCTGTTGGCCCGCTGACCAGGGCAGGAGCCAGAGGACTGCTCGGTCGGGAGCCGGGGGAGGGCGGGTCAGCCGACCCTCCGGACGCTTCTGAGCAGCGAGTAGCTGATTTCAGCTGGCCAACGCCTCGCTCATGATCTCTCCTGACCTGACCGGCCGGCTTTGGACCGGGCTGACTGAGTGGATCGGCCCGGACCAAGGGAGGCGGGCGTGCGGCGCGGTCAGAAGACGAGTGCCCAGCGGGTCTGGGACGACGATGGCTTGGAGTGCGCAAGCTGCGCAAGCGCCAACGACATCCTGCGACATGCATTGAGCCTGCTGAACGGTTTGCCTGAGACCGATACAGCCGAGGACAGCCATGCTGTTGCCTCTGTCCGCGATGCATGCGGCCACGTAGTGCTGACAGCGACCCTCAAGCCGAACTCGGAGCCGAGCCTGCGGTGGAACGGCGAGAAGCTGCCTGTGAGCGCCCCTGTCATCCCACCGACTTCGACCTCGGCAGCCCGGACTTGATCCGGCTGGCAATCGACCTCGGCAATAACCTCGAAGTCCGCGGCAACTTCACCAAGGTAGAACGCTACTCGCCGCCCTGTGGCTGGGTCACCGCATTCAACTCGAATCGTGATGCGAAGCCAGCTTCCTTCAAGCCTGCTCAAGACCGCCTCCGCGGCAAGTGCAGCCTCTCGCTCGGTCTGCCCCTTGATGGTGACCTGAGACGTGCCAGAGGCGATCACGATGGTGCAAAACGGGGCAGCCATCTCACGAAACGCTCTCAGCCACTGCCCGTTCAAGCTGGGCGCTGGCGATGATGCTGAACGCAGAACAGGCCCGCCTTGCGACGAGCCTGTCCGGCAACCTTGACCCTCGGAACCCAGTCACCTTCGTCAAGTTGACACACGGCGACTCTGGTATTGGCGTTCCGGAGTCGCAGCCCTCATTGGGCGATTCCTCCCTAGACTTCGGGCCGTCCTCAGGGGCGGTCTTTTTCTAGGTAGTTCCTACAAGTTAACACGCGGTCGCACGGTTGGTTCTCAGACCCCGTTTCAGAAGGGGTCGGCCAGCTTGGCGGTTGAGTGAGCGGCAGGCGTTGCGGGCGTTGAGAGAGTGTCTGACGCTCACCCAGGAGCCGCGATGTGGACGCCCGCCGCCCGCGCCGAGCTTTCGCGCGAGAGCCTGCCTTACGCAACCTGCCTGAGAGATGCCGAATGGGGCATCGGTGCGCCGCTCCTGCCGACCCCCGCCTCGACCGGCCGCCCATGGCGTTGGCCGCTGCGTTCCATCCTCGACGGCATCCTGTACGTGCTGCGCACCGGCTGCGCTTGGCGACATCTGCCGCTGGACTTTCCGCCCTGGTCCACGGTGCATCGTTGGTTCCTGCGGCTGTCACAGGAAGGCCTGTTCGAGCGCCTTGCCCATGCTCTCACGATAGCGGACCGCGAGCGGGTTGGGCGCGAAGCCAGCCCGACCGGCGCCATCCTCGATGCGCAGGCCGCGCGCTCGGGCGGCGTCGGTGTTGCGGGCGAGCGAGGCTACGATCCAGCCAAGCGCGTGGTGGGGAGCAAGCGCCACGCCCTGACCGACACCGACGGCCGCCTCCTCGTGGCCGCCGTCTCGCCCGCCAACCTGCACGACAGCCACGGCGGCATCGCACTGCTGCGCGCCTCGCGCGGGGTCTGGCCGTTCCTGGCCCACTGCTTTGCTGACCGCGCCTATCAGGGCGAGCGCCTCGCTTCGGCTACCGCCATCACCGTCGAGATCGTTCAGCCTGAGGAAGGTCAGAAGGGCTTTGCCGTTCAGCCCAGGCGTTGGGTGATCGAGCGGACCTTCGGCTGGATCAGCCGCTTCCGAAGGCTCGCCCCTGACCATGAGGCCACCGCGTCCTCAGCCCTCGCCTTCTTCATCTTCGCCGCCGCCATGATCCTCGTCAGGCGGCTGGCACGTTCCTTATGAAACGGGCTCTCAGAAAATGTCAGGGCTACCCTTGGGCGGTCGCTAGCGCACGCTTCGCATCGACATTCACTAATTTGGGACACCTGGAAAAATAATAGAGCGCAGGTGGCGCGAGATCGGACCTCTGCCGAGCGCTTCGGGGAGCAGCCATCCCGATAAGACCGCCTCAGGCCTGATCGGGTCCGAGGTGTTGACCCAGGAAGCGGGCGACCCGAGCTGCCGAATCAAACTGCGCCATTCCCGTGAAGCCGTGCCCTTGCCCCGGGTAGATCCGGATCTCGTAGGGCGTGCCCTGCTGCTTCAGGAGACGCTCGATGGCGTGCGCCTGCGCGATGGGAACGATCGGATCCGAGGCGCCGTGCAGGATCAGGGTTGGCGGCAGCCGAGGCTGGCGGGCGGCCAGGCCCTCTGGGAGCGGGCCAAAGTAGTCCACGATCGCTTTGACCCGGGCATCGGACGCAGCAACCTCGAACGCCAGCGCTGCCCCAAGCGAAACCCCGACGATCCCGAGCCTCCGCGCATCGACACTGGGCTGTGGGGCCAGCCAGCTCACTCCATCCCGCACGGTAGCGGCCCAGAGCGGAAAGTCTTGTCGCAGCCGCGAGTAGGCGACACGCCTGTCGTCCGTGCGGTCGAGGTAGTGCGGGAAGGCGACGTGGTAGCCCGAACCTGCGATCGTGCGTGCGGCCAGTCGGTATCCATCGGCGAACGTCAGCCCGTCTGCGCCGTGCAGAAGCAGAACGGCAGGTCTGGCGGCAGATCTCGCCATCCTCTCTGCAGAGCCACCGGAGGCAGTGAACCATTCCACCTCGATCCGCCGCCCGCTACTCGTAAAGTTCTGCATGTCCAGATCTGTGTTCCCGCTCTCGGCCGAGCACCAGTGCTGAGGAAGGCGCTCGCCGATTGGCGTTGGCCGCGGTTGCGATGGGCTGGGTCAAAGCAGGCCGTTGTCGCCTGCCAGCGGATCTAGTGCGGCAACACCTTCGCCACCTGCAGGCGACGAATGGCGGCCGCCAGAGCCTCAACGCTGTCGACGCTCTCGCCGAACTGTGAGATCAAACGCTCACGTCTTCAGCACGATGCAGGCACCACCGACGGTGCGGATCTTACCGCAGAGCGCATCAGCGTCCTCCCGGCTCTGAGCCGGGATGCGGACACGGTAGAACGCCTGCGTCCCTCGGCTGCGCAGTCGCGTGCCGATGACCATTGGACGAGCCTGCCCGATGGCCTTGGCGTAGGTTGCCTGCGCCTGCGAGAAGCTGCGAAGTGCAAGCGCTTTCGAGAAGTTGGCGGCCAGCTGAATGCCCCAGGGTCCCCAAGGCGGTGGCGCCGGCTTCTCGCCAGGGCTGCGGCCGCGACTAAGGGCGTAATGGTCATCGCGCGATGGTGGGCGCTCGGCAAAGCGATCAGCGCGGGACGGGATGCGCAGAGCCGCGGTCACCTGCAAGCAGGTCTGGGGCGTCACCTTCTGCTCGGTTCTCGGCGTCTCTCCGGCCTTAGCCTTATGCGTGGCATTGTGCAGCCTTTTGGCCGCCGCCTCGGCAGGCTTGGCCTTCCGAGGCTCGTCGGCGGGCTTGCGGAACGTGTCCTGCTCACTCACGCGCTTGGCCTCTGGCGGGCTTGCCTCGTTGCTCGTGCTGCCGCGCCAGTCCTCAGCCGGGCTGCCGGTGATCGAGAGCACATAGGCACGGGTCTCGGCCGGCAGGCCACCGCTGCCCGCCAGCCAGTTCGTCACGCGCTGTGCTCCGCCGTTATAGGCTGCGGCCGCGAGCCCGAGATTGCCGAACCGGCGCTTCAGGTCGGCCAGCAGGTGAGCTGCATGCGGGATCGCTTGTTCGGGGTCGAAGGGGTCGAGTAAGCCGCGCTCCTGCGCCGTGCCGGGCATGAACTGCGCCACACCTTGCGCGCCTGCCGGGCTCACGACGCCTGCTCGGAAGGTGCTCTCGCGCCAGATCAGCCGGGTCAGGAACGGCACCGGCAGGCCGCGGGCTTTGGCCGAACTCTCGATCAGGCGGCAGAGCGCCTGCTCGACAGTTTCTGTGGCGGCTCCGGGTGACGCGGCGCAGGCAGGTGCAGCAACCGCGACAGCGCTGAGAGCGGCCGCCGGCGTGAGAAGCAGCTTCGGCATATTCAGGCGCGGCTGTAACGCATCTTAAGGCAGCCGCGATCCGTCGTTTTGCATCGGACGAGCAACCTGCGCCTTTCGACTGGTGGCCATGTACTCCTCGCCCACGGTCGTCTCGCGATGCACGGGCACGACCTCTTCAGCTACCGCCAGCGCTACAGCCCGCCGGCCGGCTGCCCGAGGTGGCAGAGAGCTACCTGGCCCAGCGGTCCAAACAGGCAAAGGCGGCCGTCGCCGAGCACGCGATGCAGGAAAAGATCAGGCTTCCTCGTGAAACACCTGGGCTGAGGCTGCGGAGGAGATTTCCGACGTAGGCTGAGTGTCTCGCTGGCCTGCCGCTGCGGCGGCAGGTCACTCACGGGTTGGGGGTCACTGCTCCTGCAAGCTGACCTTCACGGCAGCAGGCTGACCAGCAGCCGGGTACACCACCCGCAGGCCCGAGGCCTGCGCCTGCACGGCTGCCGGCGCAGTCGCCGGCTCTGACGAGCGGCTGAGCTTCGCCATCGCTTTGCGGGCTTCGTCGGCCGGCAGCGCACCGTGCGGCGCCACCATTGCAGCCAGGAGCTTGCGGGTCTTGCGGTCCACCGCCGACGAGCGGCTCACCGGCTCAAAGTCGCCGGCTGCATGCCGCTCCTCGGCCTTGCCCGTGAACACATTCGGGCCATTTGTAGTGATGACGATGTCACCCTTGCGCAGGGTGCTGTCGTGCATCAGAGCCGCATTCGGGTTGCCAGCATATCGCCACAGCGCCGCCTGAGCCTCGGACGCCTTCGGCTTTTCCGCGGCTGCCTTCACTTTCTCGGGCTTGGGCAGGGCCGCGTAGCGCACCTTCGGCCGAACATGCGCGCGTGCATCCTTCAACTGACGACGGCGCGCGGATTGGCGCCACTCGCGCCGGCCGTAGCCAAAGCCTGCTGCGGCGTCGCCGTCGTAGGCTGGTGGCTGGGCGGCAGGCGCGGGCACCGGCTGCGACGCGGGCTGCGGTGAGAACAGCTGCTGGAACAGACCACCCAGACCGCCCTCATCAGCAGCCTGCACGTGCACTACTGTGCCGAGCACCAAGCAGGTGGATGTGAGGGCGAGCAAGCCACGACGAACTAAGCTGGCCTGGTTCAGCAGCATCGGCGCCCCCGCTCAGCCCTGCACCGCTGCGAGCCGACTTGGCCTTAACGGATGCGCTTCGGCACAGTTCCGGTACTTTCCTGACGTGCCTAATGCGACCTCGCCGTCACTCTCCGGCTGAGCCACCTTGTCGTCACAGGCGAGCGAGACTGACCTTCGCGACACATCCCGCATTATCTTTGCCAGCAGCGCTGCGATCGGCAGAGCACGGCGCAATTGTTTTGCGTATGAGAGTTGGAACGGGCGGCGTGTAAAGTTCGACTTTGCTGCCGGCAGCGCGGCTGCGTGTCGCTGAGCCGCTGGATGCTGCCGGCGAAGTCAGCTTCGTTCAGACCGGATGCCCACCGACGCTGAACGTAGCGCGTGACCTCGTTGCAGGCAGAGGAGCTCTGGCGAGCGAGCTTAAACCACCTAAGCCGGTTTGCGGAAGAGGTAGCTATCTGATCGTGAGAGCTGCGCGTCGCCGCGCTCGTTACGCGGCAGCGGCTCCCGTGCCTGGATCGGAACCGGCCTCCCCTCTCGTTTCTGCAGCAGTCGTTCCAGGCGCTGCTGCCAGCCACGGGACCGATCGGAGTGCGAGAGTTCCAGGCTCTGCTTGGTCCAGAACAGGTCCAGGATCATCAGGACGATCCAAGGTCCACCGATGCCAAGAAAAAACGCCATCGCCCCGCCCTCACGTGCCGCATTGCCCATGCACCAGTGATGAAGGATAGAACCCGCCCCTGATCTCTCAACGGTGCAGCGGCTGCGGCGGCGCCGTAAGGGCTCAATGTACAGATTTAACCGAGGTCATGAGCGACAAGCAGTTCAGCGTCTGGCTTAGCAGCACGGTGGGGTTCACGCTGGCAGCCGTTGTCGGCCTGATCGGGTCTGGCGTTCTCGACAGGGTCAATCCGCCAGTGATCCTGCTGATCGCCCTGTTCGTCGCTCTGGCTTCGGCTGCTGGGCAGCTGGGCTTGTTCATCTTGGACCTGATTGAGCGTCAGAGACCCTGAGGAACACGCTCTCGCCGCCGATGCGATTGGTGAAGCCTAGTGTTCGGTGCCGGGCCGGTTCGGGCGGGGTGCTTCGCCGTGCTGCTGGGTGAAAGCGGAGCGCTTTGGGTCGCCTTTAGACTGCGCAACGCGCCCGCGCATCCAGAGTGCGGCGCCGATGACGAGCGCCAGCGTGGCCACGGCGAGTACGATGATCAAGATCTCATTGTTCATACTGGTAGTCCGGATCTGAGCATTTCAGATGCAATTGGCGGGCGCCCGGCGAAGTTCCTGACTGACGTGTTTGTCGCTCACCGCTCGCTCGGCGGGACTGATGCCCAGGTGGATAGGTCAACTCACAATCTCGCGGGCCAGCCTCAGTCGATACGATGTCAGTGCGGGCGTGCACGCACAGAGCGAGAAAAGCGTGGCTCCTGCGCGCGAAAACCGCGCAGCCCGCAACGGATTGGTTCTTCATGCGTAGCTCCGCCGGTGCTCCGGGTTTGATGAGACACGGGGAGTAGGTCAGACATGAAGCACAAGCCACTGCGTGAGCAGGTCATCGTGATCACCGGCGCGTCGAGCGGCATCGGCTTGGCCACCGCGCGCATGGCCGTAGAGCGCGGCGCCCAGGTGGTGCTGGCCGCTCGAAGGGAGCAGACCCTCGTCGGCCTCGCTGCCGAACTTGGTCCCCGGGCCGCATACGTCGTGGCGGACGTGGGGCGTCGCGAGGACGTCCAGGCCATTGCTGACAAGGCGGTGGCGACGTTCGGCGGCTTCGACACTTGGGTTAACGTCGCCGGCCTGACCGTCTACGGCCCATTGCGCGAGATCGCCTACGAAGACCATGAGCGCCTGATCCAGACCAATCTCTGGGGCACCGTGAACGGATCGCTCGTGGCTGTCGAACACTTGCGCCAGCGCGGCGGTGCGTTGATCAACGTCGGCAGCGTCGCCTCCGATCTCGCCTTCCCATTCCAGGGCCTCTACGCCACCTCTAAGCACGCCGTGAAGGGCTTCACTGACACCTTGCGCATGGAGCTGATCGCCGAGGGGGCGCCGGTCTCCGTCACGCTGGTGAAGCCTACCTCCATCGACACGCCGCTGCCGCAGCGCGCCCGCAACTACATGGACCGCGAGCCGACGCTGCCGCCGCCGATCTACCCGCCAGACGAGGTCGCCAACGCTATCCTGCACGCCGCCGTGCACCCGCAGCGCGACATCTTCGTGGGCGGAGCTGGCAAGCTGTTCGTGATGGGCAAGGAGTTCGCGCCCGGCGCTTACGACGAACTCGCGCCGGCCATCATCGCCCTGCAGAAGCGTTCTGAGCGCCCGAGGGACCCTGAGGGCGCCTTGCACACGCCGCGTGTAGCCGGTCAGGAACGTGGTGACCCCCCGGTCTACGTCATGCGCACCAGCGCCTACACGCGGGCGACCCTCCACCCGCTCGCGACCGCTGGTGTTGCTGCCGGTTTGGTTGCCACGGCTGCAATGCTGCTCCGGCGAAGACCCCACCGCAGAGGCCGAGCCTGAGGCAGCAGACCGGTCAGCGAGTAGCAGGGCCACGATGCTCAGGGTGCGGCCGCGCCAAGCCCAATACGCTGATCTTCGACGATGCTGCGTGCGATGTCTGACCTGACCGGTATTTTGGACCGAGCCGAGTGAGAGGCTACTGCCTGGCCGCTGCCATGGGTAGCCGGAAGGCCAGATCGGGGAAGCTGACGGGCGCGGGCGGCCTGTAGCCCAAGGATGAGTGCGGCCGGACGCGGTTGTATGTGTTCTGCCAGAGACTGATCACGATCTGCGCTTCCCTCAGTGAGTAGAAGATTTCCTGGCGCAGGCACTCGTCGCGCAGCTTGCCGTTGAAGCTTTCACAGTACCCGTTCTCCCACGGCGAGCCCGGTGCGATGTACTGGATCTGCGAGCCTGTCTTGGCGACCCACTTGCGCAGAGCCTTCGGGATCATCTCAGGGCCATTGTCGCAGCGAACGTTCTCTGGGATGCCGTGCAGGCACATGGCGTCGGCCAGCGCCTCGATCACACCCACGCTGTTGATGCGCCGCGCCACTTTCAGCGCCAGGCAAGCCCGGCTGTGCTCGTC
>NZ_SMNT01000077.1 GCF_004348265.1 Methylobacterium segetis | reverse complement strand
CAACATCGCGCTCGTGCGCTTCGTCTATCCCCACCGGATGATCGGGCGCGGCGTCGGCAACGTCGCCCTCATCGTCGCGGTCGCCTCCGCCGCGGGTCCGACCGTGGCCGCCGCGATCCTGTCCGCCGCCTCCTGGCCGTGGCTGTTCCTCGTGAACCTGCCGGTCGGGATCGTCGCCCTCCTCGTCGCCTCGCGGACCCTGCCGGCCACGCCCCGCAGCGGGGCGCGGCTCGATCCCGTGAGCGCGCTCCTCAACGCGCTTACCTTCTGCCTCCTCATCGTCGGCATCGACGGGCTGGGCTCCGCGGAGGGGCGGCCGCTGGCGCTGGCCGAACTCGCCGCCGCGCTCGCGATCGGCACGGTCTTCGTGCGCCGCCAGCTCCGGTTGCCGGCGCCGCTCCTGCCGGTCGATCTCCTGCGCATCCCCGCCTTCGCGCTCTCGATGGCGACCTCGATCGCCGCCTTCGCGAGCCAGATGGTCGCCTACATCGCGCTGCCCTTCTACTTCCAGGACGTGCTGCACCTCACGAGCACGCAGACGGGCTTCCTGCTGACGCCCTGGCCCATCGCCATCGCCGCGATGGCGCCGGTCTCGGGCCGGCTCGCCGACCGCTGGCCCCCGGGCCTCCTGGGCGGCCTCGGGCTCGGCCTCATGGCGGCGGGGCTCGTGGCGGTCGCCCTGCTGCCGGCGTCGCCCTCCATCCTCGACATCGTCTGGCGGCTGACGCTCTGCGGGCTCGGCTTCGGCCTGTTCCAGGCGCCCAACAACAAGGTGATCATCACGAGCGCCCCGCGCGAGCGCAGCGGCGGCGCGAGCGGGATGCAATCGACGGCGCGCCTCACGGGCCAGTCGCTCGGCGCGGCCCTCGTCGCCGTCCTGTTCGGGCTCGTGCATGGCGCCGAGCCCGGCCGCGCCGTCCTGCTCGCCCTGGTGTCGGCGGTGGCGCTCGCCGCGGCGGGCGCGCTCGCGAGCGTGCTGCGGCGGCATCCCGCGGAGGGCGGTTGACCGGCCGCGCGCCTCGCGCGTTGTCGGGTTCAGGCAGGGGGCCGTACAGGACAGGGGAAGCGGATGGATCTGAATCTGAGCGGGCGGCGCGCCCTCGTGACGGGCTCGACCGGAGGCATCGGCTACGCGATCGCGCGGGAACTCGCCGATCTCGGGGCGAGCGTCGGCATCAACGGGCGCGGCACGGACCGGGTCGAGGCGGCGATGGCGCGCCTGAGAGGCGAGGCGAAGGGCGGCGACGTGTTCGCGGCGGCCGGCGACGTCGCGACGGCCGAGGGCGTCGACGATCTCGTCGCCCGCCTCCCGGAGATCGACATCCTCGTCAACAACACGGGCATCTTCGAGCCGAAGCCCTTCTTCGAGATCCCGGACGCCGACTGGCAGCGCTTCTTCGAGGTGAACGTGATGAGCGGCGTGCGCCTCTCGCGGGCCTACACGCCGGGCATGGTCGAGCGGGGCTGGGGGCGGGTGGTCTTCATCTCCAGCGAGTCGGCGCTGAACATCCCCGTGGAGATGATCCATTACGGGATGACGAAGACGGCGCAGCTCTCGGTCGCCCGGGGGCTCGCCGAGACGGTGGCCGGCACCGGCGTCACCGTGAACAGCGTCCTGCCGGGTCCCACCCTCTCGGAGGGCGTGGCCGAGTTCATGAAGCAGATGGCGGGCGGCGCGGAGAACGCCGACCTCCACGCGATGGGGCGGCAATTCGTGGCCGAGCACCGGCCGACCTCGCTGATCCGGCGCCTGGCCGGCGTCGAGGAGGTGGCGGCGATGGTCGCCTACGTGTGCAGCCCGGCGGCGAGCGCCACCAGCGGTGCGGCGCTCCGCGTCGACGGGGGCCTCCTGCGCCACATCGCCTGAGGCGCGCGCACCGCGCGGCGGGTCCCGCGGGACCCGCTGCGACGGCGCGTGGATCGGATCGGCGGAATCAGGACTTGAGGTGCGCCGCGAGGTGCTTGTTCATCTCGAACATGGTGCACTTGTCCTTGCCGAAGACCTTCTTCAGCTTGTCGTCGGCGAGGATCTCACGCTTGTTCTGCGGGTTCTGCAGGTTGTTCTTCTTGATGTAGTCCCACACCTTGCTCACCACCTCGCCGCGCGGCAGCGGGCTGGTGCCGACGATCGCGCCGAGCTCGGCCGAGGGCTTCAGGGGCTGCTGCAGGGCGTTCGGCTTCGTCGCGCCGCCGGCCTTGGGAGCGGCAGCCTTCGCCTTGGGGGCGGCGGCGGCCTTCGTCTTCGGCGCAGCCTTGGTCTCCGTCTTCGTCGCCATGGGTTTCCTCCGATGCACGCGCTGGGGTGCGCGGACGCGTGGCGGCCCCGAGGGCGGGGCGCATAGCTGCAACAACTAAGCGGTGCTGCGACCGTTCCAAGGGGAAACTGTCGTTGTCCCCGACCTCATCCACAGGTCACGCGGGCGATGATCCGTTCCCGTGCGCTTCACCCGAATGCAATGAACCATCCTGATCTCGGAACACTTGCGGTGCAAGCAACTGTACTTCGCAGGTGCGGCAGCCCCGGGAGCCGGCGCGAGCCCGCCCCGCCCGCATCCGAAATCGGTTGACGCGTCAGATGGTTAGGGGGCGGCTCGGGGCGAGCCTGCCCGGCGCCTCCGGTGTCCTGGCCGGCCCTCGAACCGGGCCGAGGGGCCGCCGGCTCCCGCTTCAGACGGCGGGCGGCGGCCCGCGCTCCGTCCGGGACGGCACATAGGGGCCGCCGAGGGGCCGGACGCGCGGAATCCGGAACCGGCCGGCGGAGCGGGGCTTTCCCCGAGCGAACGCAGCACGAGACAGGATCAGCCCATGCCGACGGATTTGCCCCCGGACCCGTCCAACGAGCGCAGCTTCCGCAAGCCGGGTTCCCTGGAACTCGACCCCTCCGCCGAGGGGGTCGCGATCGACGAGACGCGCCGCCTGATCGCCTCGAACAAGGTGGAGGGCACGGCCGTCTACAGCCCGGCCGGGGAGCATCTGGGCGTGGTTCACAACTTCATGGTGGACAAGGTCTCCGGGCAGGTCGCCTACGCCGTGCTCGCCTTCGGCGGCTTCCTCGGCCTCGGCGAGAGCCACCATCCCCTGCCCTGGCGCGCGCTGACCTACAGCGTCGATCTCGGCGGCTACGTGGTCGACATCGACCGCGACACCCTGGCCGGCGCGCCGAGCCACGGACCCGGCGAGGACGCCTTCGCCGATCCGGCCTATGGCGGCCGCCTCGACGACTATTACGGCGTCCGCGGCGCGCCCGCGCTCTGAGCCGCCGGGGCCGCTTGTCCCGCGGCCCCGTCCGCCAGCCCCAGCCCCAGCGCCGGCCGAGGTCGCCGGCCGGCGCAAGGCCCGCTGAGCAAGCATTGCTCTCCGGCGCCAAAGATCAATTTGCAGTTGTAAACGTATTGCTCGTTCGAAACCGAGGATACGTGGTGGTCCGAGAGGCGCGCGATCCAGGGAGCGAGCCGCCCCTGCAGCAACGGCGCCCGCTGCCAGCCTTTTTCCTTGAATAAACCGCCGTATGGTGTAGCTCTGATCCTATAGGATCGGAAAGTGGATCATTTTTGTCCTTGTAGGGCGGAATTGATCATTGATAAAACTCGGGCTCCATCAAGATGAGCAAAATTGGCCCAGTCGGGCTGGGGGGCGACGACCTCCGCCGAGGCCCCGGTTCGCGGCTCTACGCACTCCTCATCGTCGGCCGGCGCGCCTCGGCGGCGGGGACCCAGCGTCATGCCCGCGCACCCCGCGCGCCGGCCGCCTGAATGCGGGAAGGCAGCCAGAGCCATGTCCCTGCGTGACCCGAAGCTTCAACTCTTCCACGAACGTCCCGACATGAATCCACCCTCCCTCGCGTTCTCGTCGCGTGAATTCCTCCGGATGGTCGAGTCGTTCGGCCTGTCCGGAAACTGGGGATGGAACTTCACGCGGAAAGAATACCTCTGGTCGTCGGGCCTCTACAGGCTCTTCGGCATCGAGGACGGCAGCGTGCGGCCGGATTACGAGCTGTTCCGCAGCCTCGTCCATCCGGAGGACCGGGCCATGCTGGAGGATGCCAGCCAGATCCTCAACGAGGGCATCCTGAGCGACCACACCTTCCGCGTCATCCGCCCGGACGGCACGATGCGCATGGTGCTCAGCCGGGGCGACGTCTACTTCACGCCCGAGGGGCGCCCGGCCGGCGCGGCCGGCGTGATCGTGGACATCACCGGCGAGCAGCGGGTGTCGCTCGCGATTCGCGCCCAGAACGACCGGCAGCGCGCGATCTTCGAGCACGGGATGATCATCCCCTGGGTCTGGACCGTGGAGGGCGAGGCGGTCCACGCGCCCGGCTGGTGCGAGCTGACCGGCCTCCCGCCGGAGGAGCTGCAGCGGAACTGGTCCCTGCCGATCGTGCCCGAGGAGCGCGCCGAGGTGCTGCGCCAGCACGCGGCGATGCGCGAGCGCCGGCAGCCCTTCACGCTGGATTTCACGGCGCAGGTCGCCCGCGGCGGCCGCACGGCCTTCCGCACCCTCGTCGTGCCCGTCCTCACGGGCACGGACGGTATCCGGGAATGGACCGGCCTGACCTTTCCGCCCACGGCCGCGATCGGCGAGACGGCGCCCGAGATCGGGACGGACGTGCAGCACCAGATCCGGGGCGCGCACCTGCGGGCGGCGCGCGGCCTACTGGACTGGACGCTGGCCGACCTCGCGGGCGCCAGCAAGCTCTCGCTCTCGACGATCCGGCGGCTGGAGGAGGATGCCGACGGGCCGCTCGCCCGAAGCCGCCACGCCGCCGTCGACGCGCTCCGGCAGGCGGGGGTCGGCTTCCGGCTGATCGAGGGCAGCATCGCCGTCGCGCATCTGCGCTGACGGCGGGGCCGTCAGAACCGGCCGCCGAGGCCGACGCCGCCGCTCGCGCTCATCGCCGGCGCCATCCCGCCGGACGTCGCGCCGCCCTCCGAGGCGCCCTCGATCTCGTCGCGGCGGATGCGGCGCTGGCCGGCATCCGCGGCCCGGGTATCGGTGCGGCCGTTCTTCGGCAGGTCGAGGCGGCGGGTCGGGGCCGTCTGCAGCGGCGCGCCCTCGTCGTCGACGTTGGCGGTGCGCAGCTCGCGGGAGGGAAGGCTGCTGCGCATGGAGGGGGGCGGCCCGAGATCGGTCGCGGGCATCACGCCGCCGCCGCCGCCCAGGGCTTGGCAGCCGCCGAGGCCGGCAGCGACGAGCGCCACGGCGCAGGCGCGCGACGGCAGGGATCGCGACGGGAGAGACATGGTCTGATCCTCTCTGGGGCCCGTCCGAAGACGGGGCCTTCTGTTCTTGTCGGCGCCTCTCTACGACGAGGTTTGGGCGAAAACCAGACTTCGCGGCGGCCCGTGCAATCTTGGCGCCCGTCCGTCCCCGCCGGGACACACCGGCCCGGATCTTGCCGCGCCGCTCCGGCCGCTCCACCATCCCGGATCCACAACTTCGCCTTGGTCGGCGGGCAGAGAGGCCCGGCCTGCCCCCGCGGAACCCCCCGGAACAGCCGCGGTTGTGCCCGGAGCCGGCGCGACCAGACATCGAGGAAGCCGCGTGTTCAGACCATCCCGGATCATCGCGAGCGCGACGATTGCCCTGTGGGCCGCCGGCGCGGCAGCCGAGACCGCCGCCCCGGCCGGCGAGGCCGCCCCGAGCCCGCCCGCGCCGGTCCAGGCGAGCCCGCCCGCTCCGGCCCCGCCGAGCCCGCCCGCGGCGCCTGCCGCCGTTCCCGCCCCGCCCTCGCAGCAGGGGACGCCGGCCACCGTCCTCGACACGCAGGATTACGAGGGCGTCCTCGGCAAGGGCGTGCGCGCGGCCAACGGAGACGAGCTCGGCCGCATCATCGACGTGATCATCGACAAGGAGGGCCGGCCCCGCGCCGCCATCATCGATTTCGGCGGCTTCCTCGGCGTCGGCTCCCGCAAGATCGCCGTGGACTGGCGCTCCCTGCGCTTCGCCACAGACGGCAAGCCCGGCCGCATCGCGCTGCAGCTCAGCCGCAACCAAGTCCGCGTCTCCCCGGAATACAAGAGCGGAGAACCGATCGTCGTGCTGGGCCCGGCGAGCCCGGGCGGCCCGGCGCCCGAGGCCGATCAGGCCGGCCAGCCCCAGCCCCAGCCCCAATCCGTGCCCGCAACGCAGCCTCAGCCCGCGGCGCCGGCCGCCTCGCCCGCTGCCGTCCCGCAAGCCGCTCCGCAATCCGTCCCGCAAGTCGCCCCCTCGGCCTCCGCGCCGGCCGCGCCCGCCGACAAGCCTCCCGAGCGGGCCCCGGATCGATGACGGCACCCCGCGCGAAGAGCCGGCGTGTCACCCCGCCACGGGAGCGTCCCGTCCCGAGACCCGATTACCGAGCCCGCCCTGTGCGGCTGAGCGATCTGAGCGTGGAGGGGGCACCGGACGTGATGCCCCAGCCCGTGCCCGCACCACAGACCGTCTCGCGCGCGAGCCGCCGGGGCCTCGACGCCTTCGCCTTCTTCGTCGCGAACCTGCAGACGGGTTTCGGGCCGTTCCTCGCCGTCTACTTCACGCAGGCGAAGTGGACGCAGGCCGATATCGGCTTCGCGCTCACCGTCGGCAGCCTCGTCAGCCTGCTCGGGCAGGTGCCGGGCGGCGCCTTCGTCGACGTGGCCCGCTCGAAGCGCTTCGCGGCCGGCCTGTCGGTGATCGCGATCTCGGGCAGCGCCTTCGCGCTCGCCATGTGGCCGAGCTTCCTCATCGTGCTCTTGGCCATGGCCGCCCATTCGGCGGCGAGCTGCGTGCTCACGCCGGCCATCGCCGCGATCAGCATCGGCCTCGTCGGGCATGCCCGGGCCGGCGAGCGGCTCGGGCGCAACGCGAGCTTCCAGGCGATCGGCAACGCGCTCGCCGCGGCCGGCATGGGCGCCTGCGGCTACTACCTCTCGAACGATGCGGTCTTCTACCTGACGGCCGCCCTCGTGGTGCCGACGCTGTTCGCGCTCTCCTTCATCCGGGCCGACGAGATCGTCCACGACGCGCCGCCCGCCGCCTCCCCGGCCTCGGCCGGCGCGCCCGCGGGCGGCGCCCTGCGCATGCTCGGCTCGAACCGGGCGCTGCTGTGCTTCGCCGCCTGCATGACGCTGTTTTTCCTCGCCAACGCCGCCATGCTACCCCTCGTCGGCAGCGTGCTGACGCTGCGCACGAGCGAGACCGCGACCGCCCTGATCGCGGCCTGCATCATGGTCCCCCAGGCGGTCCTCGCGGTCTGCGCGCCCGCGCTCGGGCGCGCGGCCGAGCGCTGGGGCCGGCGCCCCGTCCTGCTCCTCGGCTTCGCCGCGCTGCCCCTGCGCGGCCTCCTCTTCGCCTATACCGACAGCCCGTCCCTGCTCGTGGCGATCCAGGTCCTCGATGGGGTCTCGGCCGCCGTCCTCGGCGTGATGGTCCCCCTCGTCGTCTCGGACGCGACCCGGGGCACGGGGCGGTTCAACCTCGCCCTCGGCGCGGTCGGCACCGCGATGGGCATCGGGGCGGCGCTCTCGACCTCCCTGGCCGGGCTGATGGCCGACCGTTTCGGCAGCCAGACCGCCTTCCTCGGCCTCGCCGTCGTCGGGCTCCTGGCCTTCGGGCTCGTCGCCGTCATCATGCCCGAAACCCGCCGGCGGGACCCGTCCTGAGGGCGAGCGTACATTCGTGGCGGGCCGGGAAACACGGGCCGCTCAACTGGCGTTCAGGTTCGATGAATAATACGGACCGTGAGGGCGGGCGCTTGCAACGTATGGCGACGCTTTTGCGTTGCCGCCTCGGGTATGAATTTCGCGTGCGCCCTGGCACGCACCGTCTCGCCACCCTGCAGGTCCGCTGAAATCGAGATGACGATCGCGATGGAAGACCTCTGCCAATACGCTGACCGCCCGTTCGCCTTCGTCGGCCGCTACCTGAAGCGCCGGTGGCTGCCCCACCTCGTGATCCTCCTCGCGGTGCTCGGCGCCGTCGGCTTCTCCGTCTCGACCGACTACGCCCTCAAGGGCGTCGTCGACGCCCTCAGCAAGGGGCCGGATGCGGGGCTGATCTGGGGCGCGCTCGCGGTGCTCATCGCCTTCATCGCGGCCGACAACATGCTCTGGCGCGTGGCGAGCCTCGTCGGCTCCTTCACCTTCGTGGGCGTGACCGGCGACATCCGCCGCGACCTGTTCCGGCACATGACCGGGCACTCCCCCTCCTTCGTCGCCGACCGGCAGCCGGGCACCCTGGCCTCGCGCATCACCGCGACCTCGAACGCGATCTTCACGGTCGAGAACATGTTCGTGTTCAACGTGATGCCGCCCTGCATCGCGGCGCTGGGCTCCCTCGTCTATATCGCGACCGTCAACGTCACGATGGCGCTGGTCCTCGCCGGGATCTTCGGCAGCGTCGTGATCCTGATGTTCAAGATGGCGGCGGCCGGCAAGCCGCTGCACCACGACTTCGCGGCGAAGGCCGCGAGCGTCGACGGCGAGATGGTCGACCTCGTCGGCAACATGCCGCTGGTGCGCGCCTTCTCCGCCTTCAAGCGCGAGTACAAGCGCTTCGACGGCACGATCGGCGTCGAGATGCGCTCGCGCCGCTCCTCGCTCCTCTACCTCGAGAAGCTGCGCATCGTGCACGCGGTGCTGACCGTCCTCGCCGTGCTCGGCCTGCTCTACTGGGCGATCACGATGTGGGAGGCGGGCCAGGCGACGAACGGCCAGGTCGTCCTCGTCTGCACGCTCGGCATCCGCATCCTCGCGGCGACCCGCGACCTCGCGGTGGCCCTCGTCGATGCCACCCAGCACACCGCCCGCCTGTCGGAGGCGCTGCACACCCTGCTGCAGCCGCACGACCTGATCGACCACCCGGAGGCGGTCCCGCTGACGGGTCACGCCGCGCAGATTGACTTCGAGCATGTCGCCTTCGACTACCCGGACGGCCGCCCCGTGTTCTCGGATTTTGACCTCGCGATCGAGCCGGGCCAGCGCATCGGCCTCGTCGGCAGGTCGGGCGGCGGCAAGTCGACCCTGTTCTCGCTGCTGCAGCGCTTCTACGACGTGAAGGGCGGCGAGATCCGGATCAACGGCCAGGACATCAACCGCGTCACGCAGGAATCCTTGCGCGAGGCGATCACGGTGGTGCCGCAGGACGTCTCGATGTTCCACCGCTCCCTGCGCGAGAACATCCGCTACGGGCGGCCCGAGGCCACCGACGAGGAGGTCTGGAAGGCGGCCGAGGCCGCGCATTGCACCGACTTCATCAACGCGCTGCCCGAGGGCTTCGACACGATCGTCGGCGACCGCGGCGTGAAGCTCTCCGGCGGCCAGCGCCAGCGCATCGCCATCGCCCGCGCCATCCTGAAGGACTCGCCGATCCTGCTCCTCGACGAGGCCACCTCGGCCCTCGACGCGGAATCCGAGGAGGCGATCCGCCACGCGCTCGGAAACCTGATGAAGGGCCGCACCGTCATCGCCATCGCGCACCGGCTCTCGACCCTCAAGGATTTCGACCGGATCGTGGTGCTCGAGGGCGGGCGCATCGTGCAGGACGGCTCGCCCGAGAAGCTCACCCATCTCGACGGCTTCTACCGGGAGCTGATGAAGAAGGAATCGCTCTCGCTGGCGCTCGCCGCCGCCTGAGGCGGCAGCGCCCGGGCCGCCTCCTGCGAGGAGGGGCGGCGCCTTACTCCACCACCACCTTGTAGCCCTGGCCGGCCTTGAGGGCGGCTCCCTTCTCCAGGCCGTTGAGCACGAGGAAGCGCTCGAGCGCGCGGTCCGGCACCGCCATGCGGCGCGCCAGCTCCTCGGCGCTCTCGGAGGGCGCCGGCATCACCTGGAGGCGCAGCAGCTTCAGCGTGCGGGTCTCGTCCGGATTGAGCGTCGCGAGGCTGCCCGTCCAGCGCCGGAAGGCCGGGTCCGGGTCGGTCGCGCCCTTGGCGGCCATGATCATCCGGAACACGGTGTCGCCGACGCGCAGCGCGGCGAGGCGGAAGGTCCAGTCCTTGCCGCGGGAGAGGGCGGTGGCGCCCGGATACCCGGCGATCGTGCGGGTCTCGATCGAGCCCGGCTCCAGCGTGTCGTTCCACGTCGCCTTCAGCACCGCGTCGAGCCCCTGCTCGGCCTTCGCCTCCACCTGGTCGAACAGCAGGCGGCGGCTGCCCTCGTTGGTGGTGCCGAGCACCGCGTTGCGGGTGTTCTCGATCGAGAACCCGTCCGGCACCTCGAAGGCGATGCCGAGGCTCGGATGGACGAAGCGGCGCCCGCGCACCACGCCCTCGCCGGGGTCGTCGCCGTAGGCGATGCCGTCCACCGCCGCGAGGTAGCGGGCGCGGTCGTCGCTGCCGAGCCCCGGCGCGCCGATGCGGCGGGCGGCCCGGGTGACGAGGGTGACCCGCTCGGCGGTCGCCGGGTGGGTCGCCAGCATGTCCGGCTCGCCGGGTCCCCCCGAGCCGGCCTTGAGGGCGACGGTGCGGTTGAGCGCCGAGAGGAAGCGCGCGGCGGCGAAGGGATCGTAGCCCGCCTTGGCGAGGGTGCGCACGCCCGCCGCATCGGCCTCCAGCTCCTGGTCGCGCGAGAAGCGGGCGAGGGCGAAGCGGGACTGGTTCTGGAGCTGGGCGCCCGTCGCCGGGTCGTTCAGCACATCGGCGACGACGCGGCTCACGAGCTGCGAGCGCAGCTCCAGCTCCGTGCGGGCGCTGGCGTGGTTGAGCGTCACGTGCGCGATCTCGTGGGCGAGCACCGCGGCGATCTCGGAGGTGTCGCTGGCCAGCGCCACGAGGCCGCGCGTCGCGTAGAGGCGCCCGCTCGGCAGGGCGAAGGCGTTCACGACGGGCGAGTCGAGGAGCGTGACGACGTAGGTCTGGTCCGGGCGGTCGCTCGCCTTGACGAGGCGGTCCGTGACCTCGGTCAGCAGGCGCAGGGCCGCGGGGGCGCGGTACTCGCCGCCGAAGGACGCGACGAGCTTGGCGTGGTCCGCGTCCGAGGTCGCGCGCTCGCGCCCCGTGGTGCGCGGCGCCTCGGCCGGGACCGTCACGGCGGCCGGCGTCAGCACGGCGCCCGTGTGCTCGCCGGCGCAGGCCGCCAGCGCCCAGGCGAGGATCGCCAGGGCCGGCCCGGCGCGAAGGCGCGCGCGCAGGCACGGCGCCCTCCGGCGCGCAGCCCCCGATCCGGCTTCCAGCAAGACCCCGTCCATGCCCGTCTAGCGCCGCAGCGCCCGCTCCCTCTCCGGACCCGCCCCCGGCGGCTCCGCCCCGTCCGTCTTCAGGCCCCCGATCTCCAGGCCCCCGATCTCCAGGACCTCGATCATCTCGGCGCTCGCGATGTCGAGGACCGGCCCGCGCCAGATCTCGACGATGCCCCGCACCCGCACGAGGCGTCCCGTCAGCCCCGATGCATGGAAACCATGTTCCTGCAGCCGGCGCCAAGTGCGTTTCGACACGGTCACCGTCAGGCCGTCCTCGCCGCGGCGCACGAAGTCGAGATAGGTGCGCGAGGCCCGCTCCCCGACATTGCGGATGCGGCCCTGCGCCACCACGAAGCGGCCGGCCTCGGCCCGCAGCCCCGGACCGTCCTTAGCCTCCCGCACGGGACGGCGCCAGACGCCGAGCCCGCGGCCGCGGGCGGCCTCCTCCAGCCGCAGCAGGGCCGGGCGGCAGAGCACGTCGCCCTCGCCGGCATCGACATGGGCGAGCCCCTCCGCGACGAGGCCGCCCGCGAGGTCGGCCGCCTCGTCCGCCAGCGCGGCGTCGATCCGCACCCGGCCCCAGCGGTCGGCCTCGCCCCGGACCACGACCTCGAGGGGCCGCCCCAGCCGGGCCGCGAGCCAGGATTCGGCGCCGGCCGCGACGGAAGCCTCCTCCGGCCAGCGGAGGGAGCCGAGCACGGCGCGGGTGCCCGAGGCGAGCGTGATCTCGCCGCGGGCGCCGATCGCCTGCAGCGCGTCGCGGCGGGCCGGCGCGGCGCGGCACTCGGCGGGGCCGAGGCGCGGCGACGCCAGCGCGGGCAGGCCGGAGAGGGCGGCGCCGAGGCAGGCGCCGGCGCCCCATCTGCGGCTCCCTGCGCGGTCCCCCCGGCGGCTGGTCACTGATGCGCTCATCGGTCGAATCCAGAGCGCAGAATCGTAGCGGAATCCGGGCTGTCGGGGGCGCAGACGCGGCAATTTCGCGGGCTTGCGGCCGGGGCGACACACAGAGGGGCGGGGCCGGGGCGGAGCGTGCGATTCCGGACTGTGACGAAATGTTTCTCGTACCAAAGTTGTAGTGTGTATTTTTATACACTTTCGGGTAGAGTGCCGCGCATGTCAGAGCTGCCGGAAGCCGCCATCCTCGCATCCCTGTCCACCCGCGCAGAGGTGCCTGTCCTCGATGCCTGGTGCGCGGAAGAGATCGACAAGGCCGCGAGCCTCCTCGACGGCTATGGCGAGCGGGCGATGGCGGCGACGATGCGCGGGATCGGGCTCCTGCATCGGGTACGCGCGCTGGAGCTCGGGCTGCGCGGCATCGCCGAGTGCGCGACGGCGGAATTGGGCGGCCTGACCCACGAGTGAGCATCGCCCCGGCGCCCCCGTCGCCCGGTTGGCCTTGCCGGGGGATGATGGTAAGGACGACGCGGTTCAGTCTCCGTAGCTCAGCTGGACAGAGCACAGGTTTCCTAACGTCAAATTGGGCGTCGCGCCGGGAAACCGCGCGACGGATCCGCTCAAATTCGGGGAACGCTCACGGCGCGTCGCGCCCTGCCGATCCCGAGCCAAGCCCGACCGGGCCTCCGGTCGGGAAGGTGTAGAGACTAGACGGGCGGCGCCTAAGGGTTCCCGGTGGGCCTAGGGCGAAGGGATAGTCCAGACCACGAACGCCCGCGGGCGGCGGCGAAAGCCGAGGTGGTATGAAACCTGGGGTCGCAGGTTCGAGCCCTGCCGGGGACGCCAGCCCTCTCCAAGGGCATCGGGAAACGGCCTCCCGCGACGCCGGTCCCGGTCTTCGCCGGATCGGGACGCTCCCGATCCAGCGCCGCGAGCCGATGGGCCCCGCCCGCCGAAGCTGAACGGGAGCTGCCGGCACGCTTCAGCCTCCGTGCACCCGAGCACCGCCATCCTGTCCTCGACAGCTCGGCAAGAGCCGGCTGGGCCACCGAGACCGGGCACCGACCCATGATGCCGGCCTCCTCGCATGTCAGGGGATGGGCGATGAAGACGATTGCAACTCTCGCAGCAGCCGCTTTGGTCACGGCGGGCGCCCTCGGGGCGCCTCAGGCCGAGGCCCGGGGCCGCGGCGGCGCCCTCGTGGCCGGTCTGGTCGGCGGCCTCGCCGCCGGCGCCCTGCTCGGTGCGGCCGTCTCCGAGGCCCAAGCCGCCCCGGCCTACGGCCATGCCCGCCCCGAGCCGTACGGCTACGGCTACGCAGCCGCTCCGGTCGTCCGCGGCGAGGTGTACGAGGACGCCCCCGTCTATCGCACCGAGCGCGTGGTCCGAACCTACGAAGCGGTGCCGGACGGGTACGGCTACCGGCCCGCCGGGTACGGATGGCGCCGGCATTGCGACAGGCCGCACGGCTACCGCGAGTGGTAGCCGCCGGGCGCAGGACGGTTCGAGGGGAGGCGCGCCGTCTCCCCTCCGGCCCACCGCGCCCGGGCAGACGCCGACCTGTCCCTCCGCTCCCGATACCAAGCCGTCAGCCACACCGACGCGCGTCCCGGCATCCGGGCGCTCGGAACGCCCTAGGGTTGTGGTGGTTAGATGATGCTACTTTCAGGAGTGTGAGTATGGACCTCTGGCAGCTCATCGAGCGCGATCACGAGAATATCGCGCACCTCATCCGCGACATCCCCTACGCCCTGAACGGGTCCGGGGTGGTGCGAAGCCGCGAGCGACTCCTCGGCAACCTCATCGACGAATTCGAGGCGCATTCCGCTGCCCTGGAGGGGGCGCTCTACGCGCCGCTGCGCCGCCACGAGGCGACGGCCGGGCTCGTCGACGCGCTGCACCGCGAGCACCGCACCGTCCTCAAGGGGCTCACCGCGCTGGCTCGCCGGCGGTCCAGCACGGCGGGCTGGCTCGACGCCTTCGAGGACGCGACCTTCCACCTCGACCAGCACCTGCACCGGCATGGGCACGAATTGCTGCCCGCGGCCCGCACCCAGCTCTCCTCCGAGGCGATCGAGGCGGCGGGGCGAGACTACATCCGCGCGCGGATGAAGGCGCTCAAGGGCCGGCGGGGCGTGCTCGGCCGGCTCGGCTCGGAGGAGGTCGGGCTGATCGCGGTGGTCGGCGCCCTCGCGGCGGGGGTCGGGTATCTCGCCTGGCGGAGCGGGTCGCTCGGGACTTCCGGATCGCGCCGGCACGCCCATTAGGCGGCTGCGCACCGCTGGGGCCGAGAAAGGCCCCGGCGGGAGAGGGTTCGCGGCCCGTCGCCACGGCGGGGGAGACGGCGAGCCGCTCCCCCGCTCGGGCGCTCAGCCCCGCTGCGGACCCATCATCGCCTGCATCTTCGAGAGCTGGGAGATGTGGAGGTTGATGAGCGGGAGCGCCCCGCGCGCGATCCGGCGCAGAGCGGGATCCTCGCCGCTCTCCGCGTAGGAGCCGTGGATCGCCAGCGCCTCCTGATGGCCCTGGAGCGAGGCGGACACGAACGTCGCGTCGTATTGCGGGCCGGGCTGCAGGCCGGCAAGCTGCGACAGGATCTGAGCCTTCTGCTCGTCCGACGTCATCCGACCGGGCGCGAGGCCGACGGCCCCGGCCGCCGCGCCGGCGACACCGCCGGCGATCGCCACCGGCGCGGTCACGAGGCCGCCGATCACTCCGCCCGGGCCGGGAGGCGCGCCGGCGATGGGAGCCCCGGCCGAGTAGGGGGCGAGCTTGCGCGAGAGGTTGACCTGCTCGACCACCTCGGCGCGGCTGAAGGTCTTCACCCGGGGATTGCCGGTCTTGTCATGGGCGTCCCGCGCGGTGTTCTCGAGGAACAGGCCGCCCTTGGTGGCCATGTCGAGGTAGACCGGGGTCGGGATGGCGCCGGCCGGCGTCGGCTGCGCGATGGCGGTGCGGGTCACGGCCAGCGCGGCGGTGGCAGTCAGCAGGCCGGTGAGGAAGTCGCGTCGATGCATGAAAGGGGCTCCGGGTCGGGGTTTCCGCATCCGGGTCCTCGGGAACGAGCCGGCATGCCTCAGCCGGAACCGTGCCGTACAACTTATGTTCCTATTTTGATTTCATGCATTTTTAGGTTGTGGGAGGCTCGGGAGAGCGGCCCCGCATTTCGCCCTGTCCGAAAGCGAACCAACCCGTCCGCCGCGCGTATCTCCCGGCGGCCGGCCCGGCATCCGCCGCGGCGGAGCGGAGTGCGACGGGAATGACGGCAGGAACCCTGGGCCCGGCGCCGCGCCCTGCCTCGGCACGGCGGTGGGTACCGTGGTCCTGGACCGCCGAGCCGCTCCGCCACGCCTCGGCGGTCGCGGCCCCGGGGGCAGGGTTCTGGCTCGCCATCGCCGCCCTCGTCGCCCTCGACGCGGCGTGGCTGGCGGGCTCGCGGATCGCGGTCGAGCCGGCCGGCTTCGCCGCCTGCGCCGCCGCCATCGGCCTCTTGCTCGCCGCCGCAATCGTCTGCGGCACCGTGCGCTCGGAGCCGAGCCTGCGCGGCATGGCCCTGGCCAGCGCCTGCCTCATCGCCGTGACCGTGCCGGCCGCGCTGCTGCACTACCTCGCAGCGAGCCTCGCGCTGCCGCTCCGCGACACGGAGCTCGCCGGGATCGAGGCGGCCCTCGGCTTCGACTGGCCGGCCTATATCGGCTTCCTCGCCGACCATCCCACGCTGTCGTGGTGGCTCGCCCTGGCCTACCATTCGAGCGGGCCTCAGGTGGCGCTCGTCGTCATCGCCCTCTCCGCCGCGCGCCGTCTCGGCCGCCTCTGGCGGTTCGTCCGCCTCTTCTCGGCGACCCTCCTCGTCGTCATCGCCGTCTCGGCCGTGCTGCCGGCTGCCGGCCCCTACGCCCATTACGCGCCGCCTGCGGTGCCCGCGACCCATCTCGAGACGGTCGGCGCCCTCTGGCACCTGGAGCCCCTGGCCCGGCTGCGGGCCGGCACGCTCGGCAGTCTCGCGCTCGGCGACATCCGCGCCCTCGTGACCTTCCCGTCCTTCCATGTCTGCCTCGCCATCCTCACGGCCTGGGCGTTGGCGCCCCTGCCGCTGATCGGCCCGGCCGGCCTCGTCCTGAACGCGGCCGTCATCGTCGGCACGGTCGGGGCGGGGGGCCACTACCTGCCCGACACGCTCGCAGGGGGGCTGCTCGCCCTCCTCGCGCTGGCCGCCTCCCGCAGGCGCCGCTCCCCTGCCGGGGAGGAAGTCTCACGAACGCGTGAGCGTGTCGCCGCCGGCCGGCCGAAACCCGCCGCCGCGGGGAGGCCCGGCAAACTTGAGGCTGTCCCGTCCGTGTCCCGTGACGCACAGAGGCAACCGTAAGTCTCGATTTCTGGCTAGCATGCGACCTGTGGCAGTTGTGGCACGCTTCCCCGGTGCGTATTACGTATTCGGTTTGGCGTGCGGTGACAAAAACACGCCAGAACCTTAAGCGTAGGCGCGCCGGGCGCAGGGTTCACGATCCGGCGCGCGGCGGACGTGACGGGATTTCCATGGCAGGCCAGAAGACCGACGATCGGGATGCCTATATCGGGCAGCGCATCGCCGAGGAGCGCCGGCGCGCCTCCCTGACCCAGCGCCGCGTCGCGCAGAGCTTCGGCATGTCGGCCGCTCAACTCCAGAAATACGAGAAGGGCACCAACCGGATCAGCGCCGTCCACCTTGAGATCTTCGCGCGGATGACCGGCGTGCCCCTGGAACACTTCTTCCAGGGCATGAAGCGCCTCGACGACATCCCCCCGCAGGGCTTCGGCGAGGATAAGCAGCAGGAGATCGGCGGCGGCGACCTGCAGGCCCTCGTCGACGTCCTCGCCCGCCACCTCTCCGAGAACGTGTCGGACGAGACCCGCCGCGACATCGCGGCCGCGGTCCATGCGCTCGACCGCAAACTGAACGGCTGATCTTCCGACGAAATCGTCCGTTAAAACGGACGCGTTCGCCATTTCATCTTGACCGCCCGCGCGCGCCGGTGCGAGAACCCCGCATCTGCCGACCTCGGGTCAAGCGCCGGAACGCATGGCGCGCCCGCACAAGGGGGTGCCAGCCCATGCCGCGTTCCGATTACCTGTTCACGAGCGAATCCGTCTCCGAGGGCCACCCCGACAAGGTCTGCGACCGCATCTCCGACACCGTGGTCGACGCCTACCTCGCGGCGATGCCCGAGGCGCGTCTCGGCGTCGAGACCCTGGCGACGACGAACCGCATCGTGATCGCGGGCGAGGTGCGCGGGCCCGACTCGGTGACCTTCAAGGATCTCGAGCACCTGACCCGCGAGGCGGTGAGGGACATCGGCTACGAGCAGGACGGGTTCCACTGGAAGAACAACGACGTCGCCATCCACCTGCACGCCCAGTCGGCCGACATCGCGCAGGGCGTCGACGCCGCCGGCAACAAGGACGAGGGCGCGGGCGACCAGGGCATCATGTTCGGCTACGCCGCCGACGAGACCCCGGAGCTGATGCCGGCTCCGATCTTCTACGCGCACAAGATCCTCAAGGACCTCGCCGACGCCCGCAAGGCGCGCGAGGGCGACGCCGCGGTGCTCGGCCCCGACGCCAAGAGCCAGGTCACCGTGCGCTACGCCAACGGCCGCCCGGTCGAGGTGACGCAGATCGTGCTCTCGACCCAGCACCTCGACGACACGCTCGATTCCGCGGACGTGCGCGCCATCGTCGAGCCCTACATCCTCCGGGCGCTTCCGCAGGGCTGGGTCACCGAGGGCACGATCTGGCACGTCAACCCGACCGGCAAGTTCGTGATCGGCGGCCCCGACGGCGACGCCGGCCTCACGGGCCGCAAGATCATCGTCGACACCTATGGCGGCGCGGCGCCCCACGGCGGCGGCGCCTTCTCGGGCAAGGACCCGACCAAGGTCGACCGTTCGGCGGCCTACGCGGCGCGCTACCTCGCCAAGAACGTCGTCGCCGCGGGCCTCGCGGGCCGCGCCACGATCCAGCTCGCCTACGCCATCGGCGTCGCCAAGCCGCTCTCGATCTATGTGGACCTGCACGGCACCGGCAAGGTCGACGAGGCGAAGCTCGAGGCCGTGCTGATGGACGCGATGGACCTCTCGCCCCGCGGCATCCGGACGAAGCTCGGCCTCAACAAGCCGATCTACGCCCGCACCTCGGCCTACGGCCATTTCGGCCGCGCGCCGGACGCCGATGGCGGCTTCTCCTGGGAGCGCACCGACCTCGCCGAGGCGCTGAAGTCGACGCTGGCCTGATCGCGGCCCGGGCGGGGCCGCGCTCCCTCCGGATCACCCTGCATCCCCCTCCCGGCCGGGAGGGGGAGCCTGTCGCGCCCGTCCCGATCGGGCGCGCGTACGGAGCGTTGCGTGACGACAACCGGGCGGAGCGCGCCTGAGGCGGCGGAGCGGGCCTTCTTCGGCCGGCGCAAGGGCAAGCGGCTGCGCGAGGGCCAGGAGCAGCGCCTCGCCGATCTGCTGCCGCGGCTGCGCGTCGCCCTGCCGGAGGCGGGCGCCCGCCTCGACCCGGCCGACCTGTTCCCCGGGGCCAAGCGCGAATACTGGCTCGAGATCGGCTTCGGCGGCGGCGAGCACCTCGCCCATCAGGCGCGGAGCCATCCCGAGATCGGCTTCATCGGCGCCGAGCCCTTCGTCAACGGCGTCGTCAAGCTCCTGCGGGAGGTGGACGAGGGCGGCCTGACGAATGTCCGCATCCGCGACGAGGACGTCACGGCGCTCCTCGCCGCGCTCCCCGATGCGAGCCTCGCCCGGATCTACCTGCTCTATCCGGATCCCTGGCCGAAGCGCCGCCAGCGCAAGCGCCGCTTCGTCTCGGACGAGTCGCTGCGCGAGATCGCCCGCGTCCTGAAGCCGGGCGGCCTGTTCCGCTTCGCCAGCGACATCGACGATTACGCGGGCTGGACCCTGGTGCGGGCGGCCCGCTGCCCCGGCCTCGCCTGGACGGCGCGGAGCGCCGCCGACTGGACCGCCCCCTATCCCGGCTGGCCGGGCACCCGCTACGAGGCGAAGGCGATCGCGGCGGGGCGGCGGCCGACCTATCTCGAATTCGTCCGGGCCTGACGGGGCGCCCCTCGGTGCCGCTGCACACAGGGCGTTTCCAAGCCTCGCCTTGCCGCTGACCGGCCCTGCCTCCATCTTGGGGCGGTCCGGCACGCCGGAGGACGTCGCGACCTGCTCCGCGGCGGCCGGGCCCTTGCGAGGTAGGATTGGGCGACAGGGCGGATTACCCGGCGGCCGAGGCCGGCGATCTTCACCGCGCGGCCTTCGAGGAGGCGGCGGTCGGGCTCGCGATCCTGTCGCCGGCCGAGAACCGCATCCTCGACGCGAACCGCCACCTGTGCCGCCTGCTCGGCTACGAGCCGGGGCGGCTCTCCGGGCGCTGCCTCACCGATCTCGTCGAGCGGCCCTTCTCCACCGAGGGCGTCCAGAGCTGGCTGCGGGCGGACGGGCGCCCGGTCGAGGTGCGTGTCACCCGTTCGGGCGCGGCCGGGCGCACCCTCGTCGTCGCCGCGCTCGATCCCGACGAGGCGGTGCGCGCCGAGCAGAACCGCGAGGCCCTCACCGCGGCCGGCCTCGGCGAGTGGCGCTGGGACGCGGGCAGCGGGCGCATCACCCTGTCGCGGCGCGCCGCCCAGATCCTCGGGCAGGCCCCCGGCCCCTCCCTGACCTGGCAGGGGCTGCGGGACAGTCTCGGCGAGGCCGAGCGCGCCCGCGTCGGCGGCCTCGTGCGCGAGGCGACCGAGCGCGGCAGGCCCTACTTCTTCGAGAGCCGCCTCGTCCGGTCGGACGGGCGGGAGGTGATCATCGGCGTGCGCGGCCAGCCCCTCTCCGATCCCGAGGGCGGCCTCGTCGGCATGGTGGGCGTGGTGCAGGACATCACCACCCGCGTCGAGGCCCGCGACGCCCTGCTCGGGCGCGAGCAGCGCCTGCGGGTGGCGGCCTCCCTCGCCCGCCTCGGCATCTTCGAGTGGCACATGCTCGACGACCAGGCGATCTGGGAGAACGAGCGCATGTTCGAGATCTTCGGGCGCACGCCCGAGGACGGGAGCGTGGGCAAGGCCGAGTTCCTCAACGAGGTCCTGCACCCGGACGACCGCAAGGCCGTGCGGGCCGCGATCTCGAGCGCCCTGCGCGAGGAGGGCATCCTGCACGTGTCCGGCCGGGTGCGCCGCAAGAGCGACGGGGCATGGCGCACCATCGAGATGGCGGGCCGCTTCGAGCGCGACGCGCCGAACCGCCTGCCGCGCCGCCTGATCGGCGTCGTCGCCGACGTGACCGACCGGCGCCTCGCCGAGGAGCGCCAGAGCCTGCTCATCCGCGAGCTGCACCACCGGGTCAAGAACACGCTGGCGACCGTGCAGGCCATCGTCGGCTCGACGGCGCGGACCGCCTCCAGCATCGAGAGCTTCTACGAGGCCTTCGTCGGCCGCATCATGTCGCTCGCCCACACCCACTCGGTCCTGACCGAGGATACGTGGCAGACGGCGAGCCTGCGCAGCCTCCTCGTCAACGAGCTGAAGCCCTACGCCGAGGGCGCCATGGAGGGCGCCGCCGACCGCCGCGTCAGCCTGGAGGGGCCGCCCGTCGATCTCGCCTCCGAGATCGCGGTGCCGATCGGCATGGCGATCCACGAGCTGACCACGAACGCCGCGAAATACGGCGCGCTCTCCACCCGCGGCGGGCGCGTCGCGGTGACGTGGTCGCTCCTGCCCGGCGGTCCGGCCGGCATCCTGCGCTTCGAGTGGCGGGAATCCGGCGGCCCGCCGGTCGAGCCGCCGCGCCGCCAGGGCTTCGGCTCGCGCCTGCTGCAGCGGGTGCTGACGACCCAGGTCCAGGCCGAGGTGACGACGGATTACCCGCCGGAGGGCTTCAGCCTGACGATGCTCGCCCCCCTGCCGCCCCGCAACGAGGCCCTCAACCCGCTGGCCTGAATCGGGCTGCACGCGCCGCGCCGGAGGCGCGGGTCCCTCCCGCACGGGGGAGAGGGCGCGTCGCGGCCCTCAGGCGGCCCCGCGCGTCTCGCCCTCGCCCCCGGTATCGACGAAGGCCTTGAGCTCGTCGAGGGAGTTGAAGGTGTAGCGGCCCCGCGGCGTCTCCGCCTCGATCGAGCCGTCCGCGTACATCACGTAGGTGTTGCCGCCCGAGGCATGCGTCCCGACGATCTCCCGGCCGGGCTGAGGCTCGGGCGGGGAGACGTCCTCGGCGAGGATCTCCGCATCATGGGGCTCCGCCGCGGCCGCGTGATGGGTCTCGGCCGGTTCCTCCCGCAGGGCCGGGCGCAGCGCGACCGGCTCGGGCTCCGCCTCCTCCGGCCGGGGGGCCGCCTCGGGATGGGGCTCCGGAGAGGCGAACAGGTCGTCCTCCGGCCCGATCCCGTCATCCGGTTCGGGCAGGGATGCGGGGGCGGGTTCGGGCGTGGGTTCGGGGCTCGGCTCGAAGGTCGGCTCGCGGCGGGCGGCGGCAAGGCCGGGATCGTCCGGCTGCGCCGGCTCCGGCAGCGGCAGTTCCGGCTCGGCCGGGTGCCTGCCCTCGCCCGTCTCCGGCCCCGCCGCGTGGAGCGGGGGCAGGGTGGTCCGGTCCGGGCCGGCGCCCGACGAGAGGAAGCCCGCCGAGAGCCCGGCAAGGGCCGCCCCGCCGACCGCCGCGCCGCCGACCG
>NZ_SMNT01000076.1 GCF_004348265.1 Methylobacterium segetis | reverse complement strand
TCCGCGTGCCGTAGGCGATCGCCTGCTCCGAGTGGAACGTGCCGTTCTTGCCCGTGAAGCCCTGGCAGATGACCTTGGTGGTCGCGTCAATCAGCACCGACATCTCAGGCTCCCTTCACCGCGGCCACGATCTTCTGCGCGGCGTCGTCCAGATCGTCGGCCGGGATCACGTTCAGCCCCGAGCCCCGGATGATCGCCTTGCCCTCCTCCACGTTCGTCCCCTCCAGCCGCACCACCAGCGGCACCGACAGGCCCACCGTCCGCACCGCCGCGATCACCCCGCGCGCGATCACGTCGCACTTCATGATCCCGCCGAAGATGTTGACCAGGATCCCCTTCACGTTCGGATCGGCCGTGATGATCTGGAAGGCCGCCGTCACCTTCTCCTCGCTGGCGCCACCGCCGACATCCAGGAAGTTGGCCGGCGCCTCGCCGTAGAGCTTGATGATGTCGAGCGTGGCCATCGCCAGGCCCGCCCCGTTGACCATGCAGCCGATCGTGCCATCCAGCGCGATGTAGGCCAGATCGTGCTTGGAGGCCTCGATCTCCTTGGCGTCCTCCTCCGACTCGTCGCGCAGCCCCAGGATCTCGGGATGCCGGTAGAGGGCGTTGCCGTCGAAAGCGATCTTGGCGTCCAGGCACTTCAGCTCGCCCGCAGCCGTCAGCACCAGCGGGTTGATCTCGAGAAGGCTCATGTCCGTCTCGGTGAACGCCCGGTAGAGCTTGGCGCTCAGCGCCTCGGCCTGCTTGGCCTGGGCCCCGCCGAGCCCCAGGGCGCGGGCCACCGCGCGGCCGTGATGGGGCTGGATGCCGGTGGCCGGATCGACCGGGATGGTGTGGATCTTCTCCGGGCTGTCATGGGCGACCGCCTCGATGTCCATGCCGCCCTCCGTCGAGACCACGAAGGCGACGCCGCCGCTGGAGCGGTCGACCAGCATCGAGAGGTAGAACTCGGCCGCGATCTGGGCGCCCTCCTCGATGTAGAGGCGGTTGACCTGCTTGCCGGCCGGCCCCGTCTGCACCGTGACCAGGGTGGCGCCCAGCATCTCGCGGGCGTTCGCCACCACCTCCTCGACCGACTTGGAGACGCGCACGCCGCCCTTGGCGCCGGGCGCCGCGCCCTGGAAGCTGCCCTTGCCGCGCCCGCCCGCGTGGATCTGGCTCTTGACCACCCAGACCGGACCGCCGAGATCGCGCGCCGCGCCCTCCGCCTCCGACGCGTCGAAGATCGCAACACCCCGCGAGACCGGGACCCCGAACTCCCGCAAAACCGCCTTCGCCTGATACTCGTGTATGTTCATGGCAGCCTCGTCGGATGAAGCGGGCAGCGGAGGAGAGAGGGGCGGACGCGCCCGCGTCCGCCCGGATCGGGCTCAGGCGAGCGAGGCGTTGATGCCCTTGCAGGCCTCGATCAGGCCCTTCACGGAGGCGATCGACTTGTCGAACATCGCCTTCTCGTCGGGGTTGAAGGTGACTTCGAGGACGCGCTCGACGCCCTCCGCGCCGATCACGATCGGCACGCCGATGAAGAGACCGTCGATGCCGTACTGGCCCGACAGGTGGGCGGCGCAGGGCAGGACGCGCTTCTTGTCGCGCAGGTAGCTCTCGGCCATCGCGATGGCGGATGCCGCCGGCGCGTAGAAGGCCGAGCCCGTCTTGAGGAGGTTGACGATCTCGCCGCCGCCCTTCCGGGTCCGCTCGACCATGGCGTCGAGCTTCTCCTGGGTGGTCCAGCCGAGCTTGACGAGGTCGGGCAGCGGCACGCCGGCCACCGTCGAGTAGCGCACCAGCGGCACCATGTCGTCGCCGTGCCCGCCGAGCACGAAGGCCGTGACGTCCTCGACCGAGACCTTGAACTCGTCGGCGAGGAAGTGTCGGAACCGGGCGGAATCGAGGACGCCCGCCATGCCGACGATTTTGTTCGTCGGCAGCCCCGAGAATTTCTGGAGCGCCCAGACCATCGCGTCGAGGGGATTGGTGATGCAGATCACGAAGGCGTTCGGCGCGTATTGCTTGATGCCGGCGCCGACCGCTTCCATCACCTTGAGGTTGATGCCGATGAGATCATCGCGGCTCATGCCGGGCTTGCGCGGCACGCCCGCCGTCACGATCACGACGTCGGCGCCCTCGATGGCGGAGTAATCGCTCGCGCCCGAGAACTTGGCGTCGAAGCCGTCGACAGGAGCGGATTCCGCGATGTCCAGCCCCTTGCCCTGGGGCACGCCGTCCGCGATGTCGAACAGCACGACGTCGCCGAGTTCCTTCAGGCCCGCCAGATGCGCGAGGGTACCGCCGATCTGTCCGGCGCCGATGAGCGCGATCTTGCTGCGTGCCATGGGAAAGAAACCTCCGCTGCCAGAATGGGAATGGCCGGCCGCCCGGTCCGATCGGGCCCCGGGATCTGCGTCGAAGCGCGCCCGTCACGGTCGCTGGCGTGGCTGGGTGTGTGGCGGAAAAGCCCCCCTGCTTCAACCCGACCAAAGGTGGAGCAAGCACGCTTCGGGCCAGAGAGAGGACGCCAGTCTCAGAAGACGGGAGGGCGAAACCTCAGTACGGCGAAGATGTTAGGCCGAGGCCAAGCTCGCGGCCGTCGGTGCGGGAGCGAAGTGACAGATATGAAATCCTGTCACTTCGCCTATAAAATGCCCGCCCGCAGCACGCGCTGGATCGCGTGGATCACGGCGCCGAGGCGCGCCTCGACGAGGTCCCGGGGCACGTCCGAGTCGTGCTGGATCGCGAGCGGGTGCGTGAAGCGGTAGCTCGCATCGAAGATGTAGGCGATGGCCCGCTCGCGGTCGCGGGCCGAGAAGGCGCCGGTCGCCATGCCCTCCTCGACGATCCGCTCGACGAGGCTGCGCAGGCGGACGCGGTGGCGCCGAGCGATCGGGCGGGCCTCGACCGTGGCGTCGAGATGCACGGCGAACAGGTTCGGCTCGTCGACCAGGGCGTCCCGCTGCACGGCCGAGAGGGCACTGAGCAGGCGCTCGATCTTGTCGTCGGCCGGATCCGGCCCGTCGGCGATGCCGGCGAGGCGCGTCTCGACCTCCCGCAGCCAGCGCCCGGCCACCGCATCGAGGAGCGCGTCCTTCGAGGGAAAGTAGCGATAGACGTTGGCGTGGGTCATCCCGGCCTCCGCGGCCACGGCGACGACGGTGACGCGCTTCGGCCCGAGCCGGGCGAGGTGCTCCGTCGCGATGGCCAGGAGGCGCACGTCGGCGGAGACGGGCGTGGGCCGGGCTCTGGCGGCCGGCCCCGACAGGCGCGCCGCGGGGCGGCTGCCCGGGCGCGCGGCGGCGCCAGCTGCCTCCTCGACCAGGACGGCTTGCAATCTGTCCTCACGGACCGTCTCGGTCCGCTCAGGCTCGGCGGCGCTTTCCGGCTGTACGAAAGGGAGGGGAAGGCGGGAGGGGGAAAGGTGATAAGGCGAGACGGACCCCCATCTGATCAGCGGAAGCGCGTCGCGGCACGCTTCTGACGACGTGTGCGCGCCCCCCTCCGGGGGCATGGCCGGAGGAGCCTTTCAAAGCTCCTCCACTGTCATATGTTCAGTTCCCTTTGAGATGGCAACAAATTTTTCTTGAATGGTTCGGATCAGAACCGATTCTTCCACGCTCTCAAGGCCACGAAGACAGCGGCCGGATCGGCCCCCGGGCTCAGGTCGACCGCGCGGGCCAAGTCCGGCTCGGTGCTGCGCAGGAAAGGATTCGTAGCGCGTTCCACTCCCAGCGTCGAGGGACTGAGAAAACGATCCTCCCGCTTCGCCCTCTCCGCCTCCGCGGCCCGTGCCTTCAAGTTTTCGTTATCGGGGTCCGCGGCGAGGGCGAAGCGGGCGTTCGAGAGCACGTAATCGTGCCCGCTGAAGACCTGCGTCCCGTCGGGCAGCGCGAGGAACCGCGACAGGGAGTGCCACAGGACCTCCGGCGGGCTCTCCATCACGCGGCCGCAGCCGAGGGTGAACAGGGTGTCGCCGGCGAAGACGAGGCCGGCATCTCGAAACCAGTAGGTGACGTGGTCGGCGCAGTGCCCCGGCGTCTCCCAGACCTGGCCGAGCAGATCGCCGACCCGGACCGCATCCCCCTCGGACACCGTGACGTCGACCTCCGGCACGGCCGCGCCGGCCTTGGCCGGCGCCGTCACCCGCGCGCCCGTCGCCCGCTTCACCTCCGGGATGCCCTCGACATGGTCGGCGTGGCGATGCGTGACGAGGATGTCGGTGAGCCTCCAACCGGTCTCGTCGAGGGCACGCAGGACCGGAGCGGCCTCGGGCACGTCGATCGCGGCGCAGGCGCCGGTGGCCGGGTCGCGCATCAGCACGCCGATATTGTCGCTGCGGCAGAGAAAGGTGCGGATCTCGGGCGTCGCGGCGGCCATGGCGGATCTCCTCGTGAGCCGAATCAATCCCGCGGAGAACCTGGGCCGGCGCGGCGAGTTCCGGGCCGACCCGCTTGCCGCGCGGGCTCGGCAACCCCATTGAAGCATTCGGAGCCATTCGGCGAGGGGCTCGGGCCGCGGGAACCCGCGCCGACCTCCGAGAGCCGCCCTTGCGTAACCCGCCGCCCCATGCGTCTCGACGTCACCGACCTGCGTGCCTTCTACGCGTCGCCCCTCGGGGGCGTGACGCACCGGATCGTCGCCCGGGCGATCCACGGGTTCCTCGGCTCGGTCTCGGGCCTGCGCGTCCTCGGCCTCGGCTACGCCACGCCCTATCTCGGGCCGGTCCACTGCATCGCCGAGCGCACGCTCGCCTTCATGCCCGCGACGCAGGGGGTGGTGAACTGGCCGGGCTCCGGGCGTTCCTGCTCGGCGCTCGCCGACCCGACCATGATGCCGCTGCCCGAGGCGGCGGTGGATCGCGTCATCCTGGTCCACGCTCTCGAATCGGTCGAGAGCCCGACGGAGCTGCTGCAGGAGGTCTGGCGCACGCTCACGCCGGGGGGTCGGATGATCCTGGTCGTGCCGAACCGCCGCGGCGTCTGGGCGAGGCGGGAGGCGACGCCCTTCGGCCACGGCCAGCCCTACAGCCGCTCGCAACTCGGGCGCCTCATGCGCGACACCCTGTTCTCGCCGGAGGGGTGGGCCGAGACCCTCTACATGCCGCCCCTGCGCGGACGCCTGACGCTGCAGACGGCCTGGGCCTGGGAGCGGTTCGGCACCGCCCTCTCGCTGCCCTTCGCCGGGCTGCACGTGGTCGACGCCACGAAGCAGCTCTACCGGCCCGTCGCCGTGCGCCAGGTGCGGCGCGCGGCCCGCCTCGCCCCGGCCCGCGTGCTGGTGCCCGCCCCCTCCCCCGGCTGACGCGGCCGCGGGCGCGATCCTCCCCCTCTTCCGTCCCGATGCCGCGAGGCGGGCCTCCCTCGCGGGAGCCCGCCTCTCGACCCGATCGGCCCCTTCCGATCGTCAGATCGTCGGCAGGGCCGCGAAGGACCCGTACAGGAGCGCGTGGCCGACATAGTAGAGGGCGAGGAAGCTCGCCAGCGCCGCGCCGTAATAGGCGGGCGCCAGGACCACGTCCCGCCCGGTCGCCGGGGCGCGGGCATCGTCGGCGGCGATGCCGAGCAGCACCACGATGATGCCGGAATGGCCGACCGCGTCGATCTTGCCGAACTCGAAGACGGCCGAGACGAAGATGGCGGCGAGCACGATGGCGGCGGTGCGGCGCACGAGCGGCGTCCAGATCAGCGCGAAGGCCAGGGTGAACTCGATGACGCCGGCGGCCTTCATGAACAGCTCCGGGCTGGCGCCGAGCGTCATGGCGGGCTTGGCGGCGAGGAGCGGCGCGGTCCAGTCCGGATAGGCCCACTTCTCGACGGAGGCCCACATCAGGGTTACCGCGGCGGTCGCCCGCACCACGTCGATCGGGCGCATGCCGAACAGGGTCCGGTCGAGGCCGGTCAGGGCCAGGTAGGCCGCGATGCCGAGGAAGACGGGGTAGTCGGCGAGGTGGAAGGCGCCGTAGGTCCAGGTGGCGAGGCCGAACAGGAAGACGATGCCGAGGGCGGCGAGAGGCAGCGTCCGTTTCCAGATCAGCATCGCGGCGATGCCGAGTTGCAGCCACGAGACCCAGGTCGCGTCGGTCTTCAATTCGGGCGTCAGGATGATGCCGCCGAGGTTCCACAGGGACACGAAGAAGAAGCCGCAGACGACCCTGACCAGGAGCTCGGTGTCGGTCCGAAGCCGCTCGGTCGCCCGGTCGAGCGCGTTGAGGAGCGCGATGCCGACCGGCGTTCCCTCGGCGAGGCAGCCCGCGATCAGGCAGAGCATGGCGAGGCCGACGAGCCACTCGAAATCGGCGCAGAGGACGTTCCCGAGTCCTTCCGGCTGCCCCGCCACGTTGAAGGCGCAGAACCATTTGACGTGAGCCTGCGCCGGCCCGGCGGCCACCAGACCGGCCGGCAGAGCGACTAATGCCGCCAGGCCCGAACGCAGCAAACACTTCCTGATTTGAGTCATCGGCGCCTCGGCAGCGGAGCGTTCATCATTGCTGACCGAGATATTTACCTTCACTACCAGAGGTCGCGCCAACGCTTTGTTAACAGAGCTTACCGAAAGGTTAACGCTGTGAGTTGTGTGCAGAGCCGGGACAAGCCCGGATCTCGACGACATTTCGTGCGGGAACGCCTTGCAAGGCCGGGGCGCCCCGGCCGCTGCGATCCGGGCGCCGGGACAGGGGCCACAATCAGGGGCGCGGCGCGTCCACGGTCAGGTCGGCAAGGGCCGGAACCCGGCCGGGCTCCGACGAGAGCGTCCTCAGGAAGGCGAGGAGGTCGGCCTTCTCGGACGCCGTGAGACCGAGGGGTCTGATGTCGGCGGAGCGGCTCGGCCGCTCGATGCCGCCGCGGTCGTAGAGGTCGATCACCGCCTCGAGGGTGGGGACCGACCCGTTGTGCATGTAGGGCGCGCGCCGCGACACCTCGCGCAGGCCCGGCGTCTTGAAGGCGAAGCGCAGGGCCGGCGAGGTCGGGAAGAAGCGTCCGCGGCCGACATCGGCGCCGGTCGCCGTGCCGATGTCGTGGAACGAGCCGTCGCTGAACGACCAGCCGCTGTGGCAGGCGGCGCAACGCGCCTTCCCGTTGAACAGGTCGAAGCCGCGCTTGGCCGACTCCTCGACCGCGCCTTCGTCGCCCGCGATCCAGCGGTCGAAGGGGGCCGGCCGCGACACGATGAGGCGCTCGAAGGTGGCGAGCGCGGCCTCGACCCGCTCCCGGGTCACGGCCGGATCGGGGAAGGCCTCGGCGAAGGCGCGGGCGTAGCCGGGATCCTCGGACAGGCGGCTCAGAGCCTCGGCCACCGGCAGGTTCATGTTGCCGACCCCCGTGATGGGGAAGAAGGCCACGCTCTCCAGATCGCGGAACTTCCCGTCCCAGCCGAGACGCTCCTGCCAGGCGATGGTGAGGAGGCTCGGCGTCCGGAGCTCCATGTCGGTCGCGTTGAGATCGAGCGAGCGGGCGCGCCCGTCGCCCCAGCCGAGGCCCGGGACGTGGCAACTCGCGCAGGAGCGGTTGCGGTCGCCCGACAGGATCGGGTCGAAGAACAGCCGCCGGCCGAGCTCGGCCTTCACCTCGGTGTAGGGGTTCGCGTCGGGGAAGGGGATCGCGGTGGGCGGGCGGTACCCGCGGCGCCAGAGATCGCGCTGGGCGGTCGCGCGGGAGGCCGTCTCCTGCCGTGCGGCAGCGCCCTCGGGAGCGGGACTGACCGCGGCCGAGCCCGCCACCCAGACCAGCACGAGGAGCGACGCCAGCGCGCCGCCGACCTTCCACGCCATGACCGACCTCTCCTCCGCCCTCTACGATGCAACCCGTTGAGGATCGGTGAACGGATCGTTGCGGCTTCGTGGCGAGGCGCGTTTCCGGACCGTATCCGGTCGTGCGCTCAGCGCGTGTCGAGCGCGGCCCGGGTCAGGCCGTCGGCGCCGATGTCGTCGGTCCCGTGCATCCCGAGCGCCTCGATCAGGCGCAGCCGCGCCCGGCTGACCCGGCTCTTGATGGTGCCCACGGCCACGCCGCAGATCTCGGCGGCCTCCTCGTAGGTGAAGTTCTGCGCCCCGACGAGCACCAGCGCCTCGCGCTGCGCGAAGGGCAGCAGGTCGAGGGCGGCCTGGAACTCCCGCATCTCCACGCGCACCTCCTGCTCGGGCAGGCTGGTCAGCCGTCCCGCCAGCGCGCCGTCCGCATCCTCGACCTCGCGCTTGCGCTTGCGCTGCTCCGAGTAGAACAGGTTGCGCAGGATGGTGAACAGCCACGCGTAGAGGTTGGTCCCCCGGCGGAAGCTGTCGGCCTTGGTCCAGGCGCGCACGAGGGTGTCCTGGACGAGGTCGTCGCTGCGGTCGAGATCGTAGGTGAGCGAGAACGCGAACGCCCGGAGCGCCGGAATCGCGGCGAGCAGGAGGTCGCGCATCTCGGCGTCGGCGCCGTCGGGCGTGCCCACGGGTGCGGCAATCTGCATCATCGCGAGGGCTCCTCGGGCTTGGTGCGCGTGGCGAGATCCGCGAGCAGCGTCTCGAAGCGCGGCGGCAGCGGCTGGGCGAGCACCTCGGCGTAGAGAGCCCGCAGGCTCTGCCCGATGCGGCGGCGCGCGATGGGATCGAGCCGGCTTTGGCGCTTCGTCGCGTCCGCGGCCGGGATCTGGCCAGCGGCCGAGTCGGTCAGCCTGTCATCGGGATCGCGCGTCATCACCGCCCTGCGAGAGGATGCGGCGGCCTCGGAAGTCCCGCCCCTGCACTGTGCCGATGCGGGACGCTCGCCGCCCTGTGGCCGCGGTGCTATCGAGATGGGATTTAACGCGTTCTGAAAAAAGCATTCATCGGGCCTTCAGCCGGCATTTGCAGCCGAAGACCTGGCAATTTTCACGTCAGCTTGGCCGAATACACCTTGACGCGCAGCAACGCGCGGTGACGAGCCTTCCTGTACTGCCACGCTTGAACCCCGCCTGAACGCCGGGCCGGCCCGGCGCCGCGCCATTGCGGGCGCCCCCGGGCTTGCACGGGAACGGATGCGCTGCTAGCGCAAGCGGGTTCAGCCGGTTTAGCTCAGCTGGTAGAGCAACCGCCTTGTAAGCGGTAGGTCGCGAGTTCAAGTCCCGCAACCGGCACCATTTTTCCGGATCCGAGTTGAAACTTCGCTGTTGCGTTTCGACTCGCTTCCCGAATTCCCCCTGGCGCAATCGCAAATTTCCATCGAACCGGCCCTGTGCCGGCACTGTGAAGCACAGGTTCGATCGCGCTCAGGAAGAAGCCCTCGCCCAGCAAGCGGCCGATCGGGTTGTGGCCTACCGGGAGCGAAGTCGGCGTCGCGCGGAGCGCAGCGGGAAGCAATTCGAAATCGTGACGATCCAAGACTTGGCGGCGGACGAGGACGAAATTGAGAGCCTCACGGCAGAGGGCTTCGTCGCACCCAAGTTTCCTGCATCCTGCATCGAGCGCTCAGAATAGAAGACCGCAGATGGTTGCTGAACCATTCGATAAGGCGACGGTGTTCTAGGGGTGATCGAGGTTCTCGGATTGGCGTGGGCGGTCAGCGGACATGCTCAGGGCCTGCGCCTGTTCGTCGGCGCCATTCCGGCCAGCAGCCCGACGAGTTCGGCCTGCCGGCGGGTTCCGGTCTTGGCCAGGACGGATTTGAGCTGCGTGCGGATTGTGTTGACGGAAACTCCGGCCTGCGCGGCGATCTCCTCGACCGTGCGGCACGCAGTCAGTTCGCGCGCCACCCGGGCCTCAGCCCCGGTCAGGTCGAACAATCCGGACAGGACGGTCAGGTCCGGTGCCTCACCCAGGGCGACGGGCGTGAAGATCACGATCGCCGAGGCTGCATTGAACAGGTCCGCCGCCGCGCGCCGGACCGGCAAGACATGTAGGATCAGGGGGCCACGCTCCTCTGTGGCGGGAATTGGGATGGAGCAGATCGAGGTCGGCCGCTTCGCCGCGAGAGTTTCCAACGCCGGCGCCAGCAGGCGGTCCGCTTTCGGGTTGTTGAGGGTCAGCCGGCGCGCTTCGCGGATGGTGCTCCCGAGAAGAGCTGAGCAGCCGTCATTGACCGCCAGCACCTGCGCCTGCCAGCCCAGGATTGCCGCAGGTATGTTGACGACATCGAGAACCTGTGCGGCGACCTTTACGGTCTGAAGCCTGAGCCGTGCCGACATGGTAGCCGCACGGGCGAGATGCGGACGCAGTGTGTCGAGGCGGGCGACGATGTCGCCGGTGATCGGACCGCGCGAGAAGGCACGCTCCACGTTGAAGATGAGGCGGTCGCCGCTGGGCACCGTGATGGCGCTGGCGACGCCCCAACCAAACCCTCTCGGACGCAGGAAATCGCGGAAGACGGGCTCCGTCTCCATCTCCTCGGCGGTGTAGACATCGAGATCGGTGAGGAATCCGGCATGCTGCTTGGCGAAGAGGCGGGCCGCCCGATCAGTCCGAGCCGGCCATCCTTCAGCAACGTACTCGGCGGTTCCCGCTTCGAAGCCCGGAGAGGTGACATACCGGAAGTCGTTCCCGTCGGTCGTGAAGAGAAGTGCACCGTCTCCGCCGCCAAATCGCATCAGTTGCGAAAGCACATTTGGCCACATCTCGGGTATGACCGCGGCCTCGTAGATATGGTCAACGAGGCCGCCCGAGTCGATTTCCACTACCCCCTCCGAGCACTCCGATTGCATAAGCAAGTCTTCGAGACTTCGGAGTCCGACTTGCACATCCCTGCGCGGCCGGCAAGCTGGAAGCGGTCACGGCGTCGTGAAAGCCTGCCGCGGCGAGCTCGGCAGGCTGGAGACGATCACGACATTTCCGGGATGATCAATCTCCGAAGAATGTCCGTCCCTCGCTCGCTCCGAACTGCAGGTAATGCAGCAGAGGATCGACGCCCGCCTGAGCCACATCCGGATTGGCTTCCAGATAGAGCGCAGCGTTGAACTGCAGTCCCGTGAACTCGGGCGATGGAGTGGGGTCGCGTCCTTCCTTCCAGCCGAAGAGATGGTAGTGTTCGAGCGGGTTCACGCCGGCGGCTTGGACGTCTGGATTGGCCTGCAGATATGCATCCGTATCGAAGAAGGCGTTCGGATCCCGTCCTTCCTTCCACCCGAAGGTCGCGTAGTGCGTGGCGGCATCGACCCCGGCAGCTGCCACGTCAGGGTTGGCCAGGGCATAATAGGCCTTATCGAAGCCCGACGAATTAATGTCGCTCGGTTGACCGACCGCCGCGTAGGTCTCGCGTCCTTCGGCGCGACCGAAGGCCTCATAATGCCCCAAGGGGCTGATCCCTGCCTGATCGACATCGGGATTGTGCTTCAAGTACAACTGCGTATCGAAGTCGGCTGATGGGTCGCGCCCCTCCTTCCACCCGTATTGATCGTAGTGTGCCCGCGGATCGACGCCGGCGGCGCGAACGTCGGGGTTCGCTCCCAGGTAGCCGGTGGGCGAGAACGCGACGTCCTTGCCGAGGGCCGGCTGATCCGAGACGACAACGAGAACCTCAGCCGTTGCCGTCCCCTGACGACCATCGGAGATGACGTATTTGAACGTGTCGTTTCCGGTGAAGCCCGCGTTCGGAGTGTAGATCACGACACCGGAGACGGCATCGTAACGGGCGGATCCGTGATCCGGATCGTCGGCGAAGTAGCCAAACGAGATCTTGTCGCCGTCACGATCGCTGTCATTGGCGAGCACGTCGATCGCCACGATTCTCCCTGGCGCTGTCCTCGCGATGTCCGCGACCGCATTGGGGTTGAAGTTGCTCGGCAGCGGATTCGTCGGGGATGGATCGGCAGGCGGATTCGACGGCGGTTGAGGGTTCGGCGCTCCGCCTGTCGTCTTGATGTTGATGGTGTATGGCCCGACCGCATTGAACACACGGAAAGTGGTGAGCTCATCGGACCCTATGGTGATCGTGGTCGTCAGGCTCGCGTCATCGCCGCGAATGAAGAACGACGAATCATAGTTCGGGCCGGAGGCGCTCAGATCAGCGTAGGTTTGTTCACGGCGACCGAGTTCGAGGCTCCTCCCCCCACCAATGACCTCGAAGGTGATCTGCGCTTGCTTGGGGACCGCGCCCGCAAAATCCTCTGGCTGGCCGGCGGTATCGATGACAAACCAGTCGGCGTTCGCGTCGCCCAACCCAAGGAATTGCGCGCTGCCGGAGGCCAGGGACAGCACAGGATAATTATCGAGATTGGTATCTTTTGCGCGGTCGTTATAAGACGATATTGAGCTTTGCGGCAGAGACATGCGGCCCTCCACATCAGGTTAGAACAGACATCTGAGACAGGAAGTCGTTCAGCACGCACGTCGGCGCGGGAACTACAGTCGGAGTCTGTATCTTTGTGCCGGGACGCCGCATCACCCAAATGAGTGAGGCCTGTTGCAGATTGTACCTTCGGCGTCTTTGAGGTCGCCGGTTGCCTCGCCAAGATGGGCGACGAGGATGGTGAGTCCCACCACAGAGAACCGGGCGGGCCGAAGTTCATGAGGGTACAATGCCGCTGGGACGGCCGGCGGCGCCAGCGTGCCGGCACCGAACAGGATCGCGCCGCAGATCGCGGTGAGGCAGAGATAGCCCACAATGCGCAGGGTCATTGGAGTGCCCGCAGGGCGAACAGCTCGTACCTTCATGGCGAGCGTCACGACGCCAGCCAGGAAGGTAGCCGCCGTGCCGCAGACCCACGTCAGCACCTTGGCGGCCGTGCAGGACGAGTTGATGAAGTCGACGGCGCCGTCGAGGGTCTTGAGTTCGCGATCGTTCTTGGCGTCGACCCACTCGCTGGTCTCGGGCTTCAGGCTGATCAGCTTCTCCAGACGCTCGACATCGCCTTCGCTGAGCGAGCCGAACCATTTTCGGAGGTGCGGCGGAAAGCGCACGGTGCTGTGATCGTCGTCATCATCCCTGTCGTAGGCACGTCGGATTTCGTCCTCTCCCAGGCCGGGCTGAGGAAGCCGGCAATTGCTCCCGCACTCGCCAGCCCGCCAGCGGCCTACCTTGCCGGCCAAGCCGAGCCACCGGTGAACGGGGCTCCCATGTTCACGGCCAGGAATAGGGCCGCATTCGTCGGCCAGTCGTTGGCCAAGGCGTTCCGGTGCAACCGGGCGAAGGCCTTCCCAGGCGATCAGCGCACGCTGATGGATATGCGACGTTCTGGCGCAATCGAGGGCAATGCCGGCAACGTCGATGCCGGCGCGCTCGGTGCGACGATGGCGAACTCGATCGCGTCCGCCCGCGACCTCCAGCTGCCCTACCAACCCGTAGATCCAGCGACCGTCGCGCATGCCGACGAGGCCCGCTCTCCGGTTCCACGACGGCAAGACCGGCCGGCCCGCTGGCGAGATGCCGGGAGGTGCTTATATCGGCACCATGACCAACGACATTCCCCACCCGTACGAAATCGAAGTCCTTCCTCTCGAGATGCCGGCCGGCGCGTATCGCTGGGTGCTGAGGCGCAGCGGCAAGCTGCTGGAGCGGTCGGACCGGCCGCATGCCAGCGAGGAGAAGGCGTGGGCGAGCGCCGTGAAGGCGATGGAGAGCGACCTGACGCCGAACGGGCGGCGCCGCTAGTCGGACGCGAAGGCCGCGAACAACGCGGCCCGTCCGTGGGTTGAGGTGCCGGCCTCTCGATTCACGGAGCAGAACCCGGTGCGCCTCTCACTTACCCTTGCCGTCGTCCTCGGTCTCTCCGTCGCGGGGCCTGCCCTGGCGCAGGGAACGCTCGAAGGCCCGCGCGGAAGCGGCGACAGGGCCGCCGGGACGAGATCGGATCCCCGCCAGGATTCCCCGCCTGCCCCGGCGCCGAACGGGGTGGGCAATCCGAGCGGCGCGTCCGTGCCCGGCTCCACCCCCGGCGTGAACATCGGGGGCACGCCCACAAGCGGGCCGCCCGGCACCGGCGGCACGGCCGGCGGTCCCGGCATCGGAAACCGGTGAGGCCGCCCGGGAGAGGGCGCCGTCCTCGCCGTTCCGCCCCGTCGCGGCTGGGTCAGGTCCGGCCGCGACGTCCCGCAAGGACGACGCGGCTCAGGACGTGGGAGAGCTGCTCGACCGAGTAGGGCTTGTGCAGCAGCTCGAAGCCGTGCGTGCCCTCCCTGGCCAGCACGTGGCTGTAGCCGCTCGTCAGCACGATCGGCAGGGCAGGACGTCGCCGCCGGATCTCGTTGGCGAGATCGACCCCGTCGCGCCCCGGCATCACCACGTCGGAGAACACGACGTCGAAGCGGAAGGGAATCCGCTCCAGCTCCGACAAAGCCGCCCCGGCGTCGCGCACCCACACGGTCGAGTAGCCGAGCTCCTCCAGGGTCTGGGTCGCGAAGCGGCCGACCTCCGGATTGTCCTCGACGACGAGGACGCAGGTGCCGTGGCCGTCGATCGGGACGTCGTCCCGGTCGGCGGCGGGCGACGGCGCGTCGGCCGGCATCTCGGCCCGCGGGAGGTAGAGCGTGAAGGTCGTGCCCCGGCCGACCTCGCTCAGCACCAGCACCTCGCCGCCGGACTGCTTGGCGAAGCCGAAGACCTGGCTGAGCCCGAGGCCCGTCCCCTGCCCGACCCCTTTGGTCGTGAAGAACGGCTCGAAGATCCGGTCGAGGATCGCGGCCGGGATGCCGGTGCCGGTGTCGCTCACGGCGACGGCGACGTAGGAGCCCGGCACCGCCGGCTGGCCCCGGGACGCGGGGATGCCCTCCGTCGCCTGCACTGAGATCGTCAGCTCGCCCGCGCCGTCCATCGCGTCGCGGGCGTTGACGGCGATGTTGACGAGGGCGGTGTCGAACTGGCTCGGATCGACGTGGACGCAGCAGGCCCGGTCCGGAAGCCTCGTCACGACGTGTACCCGCGCTCCGGTCAGCGTCCCCACCATGTCGCCGATCGCCGCGACGCTCACGCAGGCATCGAAGGTCTCCGGCTTGAGGGCCTGCCGCCGGGCGAAGGCGAGGAGCTGCCCCGTCAGCTTCGCCGCGCGGTCGACGGTGTCGGAGATCGCGAGCACGTAGCGGCTGCGCCGCTCCTCGGCGAGATCCCGCCGCTTGAGAAGGTCGGTCGACGACTTGATGACCGTGAGCAGGTTGTTGAAGTCGTGCGCGACGCCGCCCGTCAGCTGGCCCACCGCTTCGAGCTTCTGCGATTGCCGCAGCGCCTCCTCGATCCGCTCCCGCTCGGCGATCTCGGCCGTCAGCCGGGCATTCGCCTCGGCGAGCTCGTGCAGGCGGCCGCGCTCCTCGGCGAGATCGGTGAGGACCCCGCAGAGGAGCGGCTCCTCTCCGTCGCGTTCCAGCCGGCTGAGCGAGAGGTAGACCGGGCGCGGCGCGCCACCGTCGTCGCGCAGGGCGATCTCGCCGCGCACGGGCGCGCGCAGCGCCCCCTCGAGCAGTCCCGCCAGGACCGTCTCCTGGCCGGGCTGGACGAACAGGCCGAGTGATCGCCCGATCAGCTTCTCCTGGGCCACGCCGAGGATCGCGGCGAGGCGCCGGTTGCAGTACAGCACCGTCGCGTCGGGGCTCAGGGTGAGCGCTCCCTCCTGGATCTGCTCGATCAGCACCCGGTAGGGCCGATCGGCATTCTCCAGGGTGTAGACCAGACGCTCCCCGTTCGACCCCTCGACGACCACCGCGTCGAAATCCCCCCGGCGGATCGCCGCGAGGGTGTCCTCGCTCTCCTCCAGGCGCGCCTCCAGCTCGCCGATGCGGGCCCGGTACTGGGCGGGCGTGAGGTCGGACGGCGGCGTCGGAACGTCAGCTGTCATCGGCACCCTTCGCCGCCGGAGAGGTCAGGCCGAGCCCCTGCAGGATGCGGCGCTCGTCCGAGAGGTCGCCCGCGATCCGGCGCGCCGGTTCGGGGCGAAGCCTCACCAGGGTCGGTGCCGCGAGCACGCGGTCGGCTTCCGCGAGCGCCTGCTGCTGGTAGATGTCGACGATCTCGAGGTCGTAGGGGCCGTCGATATGGGCATCGCAGACGCGGCGCACCGTCTCGATGGTGCGCCGGGAGCGCGGCGAGGTGCCGGCGATGAACAGGCGCAGGAGATAGCGGTTCCCCCCATCCCCAGGCGTGCCGCCCGCGCTCAAGGCCCGTCGGCCTTCGGGCGGATGTCGAGGCCCACCAGCACCTTCTCGGTGTTCGACAGGTCGCCGATGATGCGCTTGAGGGGCGAGGGCAGGCGGCGCACCAGGGTCGGGATCGCCAGGATCTGGTCGCCCGCGGCGAGCTGGGGGTTCTTCAACAGGTCGACGACCTCGATGTCGTAGCGGCCCGCCAGATGCTCCTCGCAGAAGCGCTTCAGGTTCGCCATCGCGGAAAGCGACTTCGATGTCTGCCCGGCGACGTAGAGGCGCAGGTGGTAATGACCGGGGTCGAGGTCCGCCTCGGTCGCCGGCTCCGCCGGATCCTGTGTCCCGCCGCTCATCGTGCCGCACTCCGCCGCTTCGCGATCGCGCGACGCTCGCTCTCGATCGTGGTCTCGCGCGCCTCGGTCTCGCCGAGCAGCAGGCGCTCCTCCTCCTCGGTCGCCTCGAGGCTGGCGTGAAGCTCGGCGATCTGGCGCTCGATGGAGTGGCGCCGCCGGGCCACCTCGCGCTGGCGCCGCTCGCTCTCCTGCTGGCGCCGAAGGGTGGACGCCCGCTCCTCGGCCTCCTGGACGGCGCGGGCGGTGCCCGTGAGCACGCCGGCCGGCCCGATATAGGCCTCGACGAGCGCGATGCCCTCGTCCGACATCAGGAACTCGCGCACCTGATGCGAGTGGCTCATGCCCCGCGCCTTGATGACGTAGAGCGTGCGGGACCGCTCGCCGTTGGCCTCAACATTGAGGAGCTTGACCCAGGCATCCATCAGCGAGGACACGCCGAAATCGTCGGTGAGGTCGACGGCGCCGTCGATGCGCAGGCTCGTGAACACGGCCGTGATGCCGCGGCTCTTCAGAAGATCCACCATGCGCAGGATCGTGGCCTGCATCTCGGTCGCCGGGCCGCGCAGCGCCGAGAGCGGATCGACCACGACGAGGCTCGGCTCGAAGCGGTCGAGGTCGCGATGCATGCGCGCCAAGTGCATCTCAAGGCCGAACAGGCTCGGCCGCGCCGCCTCGAAGCGCAGGAGCCCGGCCTCGACGTGCCGCCTCAGGTCGAGGCCGATCGAGCGCGCGTTCCGGCAGATCTGGTCGCCGCTCTCCTCGAAGACGAAGGACAGGCAGCGCTCGCCCCGCTGGCAGGCCGCGTCGATCATGCTGGAACTGATCATGGTCTTGCCCGTCCCGGACTCGCCCGAGATCAGGATGCTCGACCCGCGGTAGAAGCCGCCGGGCTCCAGCATCCGGTCGAGCCCCTCGATGCCGGTGGAGACGATGCCGGCGGGCGCCGCGTAGTCGAGGTCGGCCGAGGTCACCGGCAGGACGCTGATGCCCTCGGCGTCGATTAGGAACGGGTACTCGTTGGTCCCGTGGGCCGAGCCGCGGTACTTCACGACCCGGAGGCGACGCGTCGTGATCTGGTCCTCGACGCGGTTGTCGAGCAGCACGACGCAGTCCGAGACGTATTCCTCAAGCCCCTGCCGGGTGAGCTGGCCCTCGCCCCGCTCGCCCGTGATGATCGCGGTGAGGCCGCGCTCCTTGATCCAGCCGAACAGGCGGCGGAGTTCCGCGCGCAGGATCGAGGGATCCGTGAAGCCGGAGAACAGGGTCTCGATCGTGTCGAGCACGACGCGCTTGGCCTTCACCGTGTCGACCGCGTAGCCGAGGCGGATGAACAGGCCGTCGAGGTCGTACTCGCCGGTCTCCTCGATCTCGCTGCGCTCCACGCGCACGTGGTCGATGGCGAGCCGGCCCTCCGCCACCAGACGGTCGAGGCCGTAGCCGAGGGAGGCCACGTTCGAGGCGAGATCCTCCGCCCGCTCCTCGAAGCTCATGAAGACGCCGGGCTCGTCGAACTGCGTCGCGCCGTTCACGAGGAAGGTCGTCGCGAACAGGGTCTTGCCGCAGCCGGCCGACCCGCAGATCAGCGACGGCCGCCCGGCCGGCAGGCCGCCGAAGGTGATCGCGTCGAAGCCCGCGATGCCGGTCTTGACCTTGGGCAGGGTCGGGGGCGGAACAGGGTCGGACGCCACGATGTGCTTCTCTGCGCTCTCGCTCGGCTCACCGCCGAACGCGGCCGGCCTCGAACATGAGGTCCAAGCTTCCGGCCGCCTGCGCCAGCCTGGTCCGCGAAGATCGCGTAATGCAAAGCCTCGCCCACGGCAACACGGCGCCCTGGGAGCCGGAACGCTGGCTTCCACGCCCCGGCGGGCGCAGGCTCCGGGAGGCCCCCGCCCCGCGCGGACCGGCCTACGGCCGGATCAGCGCCTCAGGATCCGGCCGACGAGGCGGTCGAGCGGCTCGGCGGGCTCGCACCTGAAGGCCGTGATCCCCGCCGCGCGCGCCGCCGCCAGGTCGCTCTCCCGATCTCCGATCAGGAAGCTGCGCGCCCGGTCGACCGGCCAGTGCCGGCACAGATCCAGGATCATGCCGGGGGCGGGCTTGCGCCAGTCGCAGGCCGCGGCGTAGCGCGGCACCGTTCCGTCGGGATGGTGCGGGCAGTAGCGCAGATCATCGATATGGGCGCCGGCGGCCGCGAGATCCTCCGCCATGCGCCGGTGCAGGCCCCGAACCTCCTCCTCGCCGTAGAAGCCGCGGGCGATCCCGGCCTGGTTCGTGACCACGAAGACGTAGAAGCCCGCGTCGTTCAGGCGCCCGACGGCCTCGATCGCGCCCGGGCGCCAGCGGAAGCGGTCCCAGCTTCCGACATGGCCGAGATCCTCGTTGAGGACGCCGTCGCGGTCGAGGAAGGCCGCGCCCCGGCATCGGGCGTCGGGCACGGCACTCTGGGCCTGCGCGTAGGCGGCCGGCACGCCGATATCGATGAAGAACCCGCCATAGGGCTTCGCGGCGACGCGGCCCTCGGCGACGAGGCGGGGCAGCACGGTCTCCTCCAGCGAGGCCGCCGGCCCGATCCCCTCCACGGCGGAGCGGCGCACGAGGGAGACGCCGCCGTTGACGAAGCCGGGGCCCGGTCGTTCCGGTCGCGCCGCGAAGACGGTCACCTGGTCGCCCTCGCGGAGCACGGTCCCGTAGCGTGAGGCATCCTCCACCTCGCGCAGGGCGAGCACGACGTCCGCCCAGGGCCGCGCCCGGCCCCAGGCCAGGAATGCGAGGAGGTCGAGGTCGAACCAGCTGTCCCCGTTGAGGAGGAGGAAGCTCGGATCGAGCCGTTGCCGGGCGTGCCAGAGCGCGCCGCCGGTGCCCGCCCGGGCCGGCTCGACCGCGACCTCGACGGCAAGGCCGAGGCCGGCCCGCGTCTCGGCGGCGAAGCGCTCGACCGCCTCGGAGCGGAAGCTCGCCAGCAGCAGGAGGCGCCTCACCCCGAAGCGCCGCAGCTCGGCCGCGAGATGGTGCAGGAAGGGCGCGCCTCCGACCGGGAGGAGGGGCTTCGGCGTCTCCCTCGTCAGCACGCCGAGCCGCGTTCCGGAGCCGCCGCACAGGATGACGGCCTGGACGAGCCCGTCCCCGCGCGGGACGGCGTCGGCGCTCACGCGGGCGACCCGAACATCGCCTGCTCGACGAGGCCGCAGATCACGTGCGCGGCGGCGATGTGGACCTGCTGGATCAGCGGGGTCGAGCGGGATGGCGCCGCGACGGAGATCGCGCACAGCCGCCCGAGCTCCGTCTCGCCCTCCCCGCAGAAGGCGACCGTGCGGATGCCGCCCGCGTTGGCCGCCTCGACGGCGCGCAGAACGTTCGGCGAGCGTCCCGAGGTCGAGATGCCGACGAGCACGTCGCCGGGGCGACCGAGGCCGCGGACCTGACGCTCGAAGACGCGCTCGAAGCCGTAATCGTTGCCGATCGCGGTCAGAACCGAGGTGTCGACGGTGAGGGCCAGGGCGGCGAGGGGAGCCCGGTCGAGGTTGAGGCGGGAGACGAACTCGCCGGCGATGTGCTGCGCGTCGGCGGCACTGCCGCCGTTGCCCGCGAACATCAGCTTGCCGCCGCCGCGCAGGCAGGCGACCATCAGGTCGGCCGTCGCGGCGAGGCTGTCGAGGAAGGCGTGGGAGCGGGCCGCCGCCTGCATCACGCGCACGGAGGCGGCGAGATGGGCGTCCATCGCCTGCCGCCGCGGCCCCGAGGCGGGCAGGCTCCCGGTCAGCTCGCGCGGGGCTGAAGCCATGTCTCCACTCCCTTGGAGGTCAGGTGGACGGGCGAGGCCTGACCGCCCGCCCGGTTCAGGCCCTCGATCAGCTGGCGCCGGTCCTCCGGCGCGACGAGGAACATCATGAATCCGCCGCCCCCCGCGCCCGAGATCTTGCCGGCGCGCGCGCCGGCGGCGAGGCCCGCCTCGAACAGGGCGTCGAGGGCGCCGCTGGAGACAGCGCCGGCGGTCCTCTTCTTCGAAGCCCAGGATTCCGCGAGGATCTCGGCGATCCGGCCGATCTCCCCCGACAGGACCGCCTGCTTCATGTCGATCGCGGCCGATTTCAGCGCGAACAGCGCGTCGAGCGCCCGCGCATCGTGCCGGCGCATGTTGGCGGTCTGCTCGCGGATGATGCGCTCGGAATCCCGCGAGGTGCCGGTGAAGCAGAGGACGAGCGAGGCCTCGAACTCGTTCAGGATCGACCGATCGACGCGCAGCGGATTCACGATCGCCCGCCCGTCGCCGAAGAACTCGATGAAGTTCATGCCGCCGAAGGCCGCGGCGTAGTGATCCTGCCGGCCGCCGTCGAGGCGCAGCCGAACCCGCTCGATCTCGACGGCGAGACGGGCGAGGTCGTAGAGGCCGAGCGGCTCGCCGCCATAGACCCGGAAGGCTTCGCAGATCGCCACCACCAGCGCCGAGGACGAGCCGAGTCCCGAGCCGGGCGGCGCGTCGACCACCGTCGTCAGCGTCAGTCCCCGTCCGACCTCGACGCCGCGCGCGGCGAGGCCGCCGAGGAAGTGGTTGTAGGTGCAGCGGTGCAGCCTCAAACCGTCGTCGGTGTCCAGCATCGCGCCCGCGCGGTGCTCCTCCTCCCGGCCGATGTCGCGGGCCCGAAACACGGTTCGCCCGTCGTCACGCGGCGCGATGAAGGCGTAGGCGTAGCGGTCGATGGTGCAGTTCAGCACCACGCCGCCATACGCGTCGCAGAAGGGGGACAGGTCCGTCCCGCCTCCGGCAAGGCCCAGGCGGAGCGGCGCCCGGCTGCGGATCGCCCTCTGCGTCATGGGCAGGCCCCGCGCGTCCCCGCGCCGGCGTCGCGGCCCCTCCTCCCGATCGGTATCGTCACGGCGCAGACAGACCCCGCATCACCGGGCCGAGCTGCCGGAGGAGCTTGGCCGCCGTGTACTCCCGCTCGACGAAGCCGATCGCGGCCTGGGCCCGCTCGAGCGCGCCCGCGCGGTCGTCCGCCGCCCGCGCGACGCAATCGGCGAAGTCCTCGGGCGTCTCGGCGCAGAGGGCGAGCTGTTCGCGGGACGGGATGCCCTGCAGGCCGACCGGGGTCGACACGACCGGCACGCCCTTCGCGAAGGCCTCGATGACCTTTCCCTTCACCCCTCCGCCGAACCGGAGGGGAACGATGGCGACGGCGGCGTCCGCGTAGTGGGCGGCGAGCTCCGCGTCGCTGATCGGTCCCGTCACCTCGGTATCGGCGCCGGTCAGGGCGGACACTTCTGGCGGCGGGTTCGAGCCGACGATCGTGAGGCGGATGTCGCGGCCCCGGCTGCGCAGGAGAGGCAGGACTTCCCGCGCGAACCAGAGGATGCCGTCGACATTCGGCGCGTGCGTGAAGCCCCCGACGAAGAGCAGGCGGCGCGGGTCGCGCCCGGGGATCGTCGAGGCCGCGTCCCGTGCGGCCTCGATCTCCTCCCTCCCGAGCACCCAGGCCGGCACGGCGATGACGGCCTTGCCCGGCCCGCACTGCTCCGCGACGAGCGCCCGCTCCTCCTCCTGCGGGTACATCACCACGTCGCTGAGATCCGCCAGACGCGCCTCGAGGGTGCGGAAATGCTCGGACAGGCGCAGCACCTCTTCGCTCCCGCCGAGCTCGTGCTCGAGCATCAGCCGGCGCCAGTGCAGGTCGTGCCCGTAATAGAGGATCTGCAGGCCGGGATGCCGCTTCACGGCATCCACGTAGTGGATGGCGATGTGCGGCCGGCTGAGCAGGACGCATCCGATCCAGCGGGCGTGCTCGGAGATCCACTGGTCGAAGCGGCCGACGTAATCCGGCCCGTAGACGACCTCGATGCCCATCTCCTGGAGCGGGCGGGCGTAGATCGGGTCCTGGTGCAGGTTGTCCGGCCAGAACACGACGTGGAAGCCCCAATCCACGAAGGCCCGCAGGAAATGGATCATGGTCCGCGAGCCGGCATCGCGGTCCCATTGCGGCACGTAATGGTCGACGACGAGGAGATGGGGCCGCCCCCGCGAGCGGTCCCGCGCCAGGAAGATGTCGGTCGCGTTCGGCAGATGCTCGGTCTCCAGCGTGCGCGCCCAGCGGGCCAGCAGCTTCTCGCGGTTGACGAGCTGATACGCCTTCAGGCCCTGCCCCTCGTCCCGCCCGTGGCTGCGGCCCTCGTGGTGGATCACCTCCGCGACGGGTTGGTAGAGGGCGCGGTAGCCGGCCGCGCGCACGCGGAAGGCGAGGTCGGAATCCTCGCAATAGGCCGGTGCGAACAGCGGATCGAAGCCGCCCATCTCGTCCCAGACCCGCCGGGGCAGGAGAAGGGCGGCGCCGGAGCAGTAATCGACCTCCTTGACGTAGTTGTAGGCCGGGCCGTTGGGGTGGCTGCCGCGACCGAAGTTCCAGGCCGAGGCATCCCTCCAGAGGATGCCGCCGGCCTCCTGCAGCGTGCCGTCGCCGTTCAGCAGCTTCGCGCCGACGATACCGGCCCGCGGGTCCCGCTCCGCGAGCGCGACGAGGGCGTCGAGCCAGCCGGGCAGCGGCAGGGTGTCGTTGTTGAGGAACACGAGGTGGTGCCCGCGCGCCTCGCCCGCCACCGCGTTGCACGTGCGCAGGAAGCCGACATTCTCCTCCCGGCGGACGAGCCGGACCCGGCCGCCCAATCCCGCAAACACTTCGGGCGTCGCGTCCGTCGAGGCGTCGTCGCCGATCAGGATCTCGAAGCTGCGCCGGCCAGCCTGCTCCAGCACGCACGCGACGCAGGTCATCGTGTAGAGGAGCGCGTTGTGAACGGGCACGACGATCGTGACGTCGATCGCAGCGTCGAGGGGAGGCAGCGCGGCCGCGGCGGCCGCGATGCGCGCCGACAGGTCGTCGCGGTCCCTTGAACGGGCGAAGGTGTTCGGGTCCTCCGCGTAGAGATCGATGATCCGCATCAGGCCGTGGAGGCGCTCGACCGCGCTCGCGCCGTAGCGGGCCTCGACGTGCTCGCGCAGGGTATCGGGCAGCCAGTAGACGGCATTCCGGTCCCGCGGCGTCGGCGTGTCCGGGATCGACATCTCCGCCGGGGGCCGGTTCTGGCCGGCGGGCATGATCGGCACGTCGAGCCGCAGCCCGTCGCCGTCGAGGAGTGCGACGAGGGGGTTCCGGCGGCCCCGGTCGAGATCGGGCAACGCCTCGGCGAGGGCGCGTTCGGAGAGGCGGTCGCTCGGGGACCGGCCCTCCGCCGCGCCCTCGAGGACGTAATGCAGGAGGGGATTCTCGGCCGCGCCGGCGGCGTCCCGGTTGCAGCGCACGTAGTGCCACGCGTCGAACAGGGGATGCGTCTGCCGGTGCTCGGCGCCGCCGAAGCGCAGGAAGTGGCTCAGGGGGCTCAGGCCGGCCGCGGCGACGTCGGGGTTGCGGCGCAGATAGTAGGCCGGGTGGAAGAGCGGATGCGGACTGCGCCCCTCCGCCTCGCCACGGGCGAGGTAGTGCAGGAGCGGGTTGATGCCGGCCTGCGCGAGCCCCGGCACCTGGGCGAGGTAGCGCTGCCCGTCGAAGAGCGGATGCGGCTGCAGGCCGAAGGCGTCGGGCGTGCCCAGGTAATCGAGGAGCAGGTCGGGGCAATCGTCGGCGGCCGGCCCGCGCTGGCGGGCGTACCAAGCGGGATCGAAGGCCGGGTGCGTGCGACGCCGCTCGGCGGCACCGTGCTGCAGGTAGTGCCACAAGGGCGGCAGACCGGCCGCGGCCACGTCGCCGTTCACCGCGCGGTAGTAGTCGGTGTCGAACAGCGGGTGCGGATCGCCCTCGGCGGAGCCATCGAGGAAGGCGATGAGAGGGGCTTCGCCCTCGGGCACCTGTCCCCTGCGCCGGAGCCAGGCGGAGCTGAAGAGGGGGTGCGGGTCGCGCTCCTCGGCGAGGCCGACGGCGAGGAAGTGATCGAGGGCGGCCGCGTCCCCGAGGCCGGCGGCATCGGCGTAGGTGCGCCCGTACCAGCCAGGGGAGAACAACGGCCACGCGAGGAGTGCCGCGCGGATGTCGCGAAGCCGGCGGCGCGGCGGTGCGGGGCGCCTCGTCCGAACGCTCCCGGTGCCCAGCAGGGCGTCCCGTTCCAGGCCGGCCTCGACGCGAGGACCGGCGGCGAGGAGTTCGGAGAGGGCGGCACCGCGCTGGTGCAGGAGGCGGACGCGGCGCCCGAACGCGGCCGCCGCGGCGGCATGGGCGAGGCTGACTTCTTGGACCTTGGCGCCGAGGTCGCGGCGCTGCTGTTGCAGGTGCAGAAGGGCCTCCTCCTGCTCCGCCTCCCGGGCGCGGGCTTGCGCGACCGTCTCCTCGGCCTCGGCGAGTGCCCGCGTCAGCGCGCACCACTCCGCCGCGAGGCCGGCCGCGGCGGCGCGCTCCTGCTCCGCAGCGAGCTCGGCGGCGGCCCGCTCCCGCTCCGCCGCGGCGAGTGCCACCCTGAGGTCGGCCGCCTCCCGTTCCGATCGCTCGCGCTCGGCATGCGCCAGCGGCACGGCCTCGAGGACGGCGCGTTCCGCGCGCAGCCCCGCGACCTCGCCCACGAGGCGTCCGATCTCCCCGTGGAGGTGCGCGCGATGCTCGGCGGATTCGGTCAGGCTCAGGCTGAGCTGACGCAACTCGCCGAGCGCCGCGGCGTCTCGCTCGGACTGGCGGCCCATCGCATCGGCGCGACCCAGGAGAACCTCGTGATTCGCGCGCAGCAGCGTGAGCGCCGCCTGCACCGCATCCCGCTCGGTGACGAGTTGCTCGACGCGGGCGGCGAGCCTGCGCTCGCGGTCCAGGAGGGGTTCGAGCCCTGCGGCGGCACGCTCTTCCCCCGGATCGGTCCAGGCCCGGCCGGTTCCCTCAGGAGCGAAGCCGGGTCCGGCGATGTCCTCTCGGGTGACGTCACTTTCGGCGATGCCGTCATGGGCGATACCGTCATGGGCAATACCGTCATAGGTGAGGGCCTTTCGCAGGATCGTCATGCGAATCCGGAAGGGTGAGACGGCGAGGATCGGGGTCAGGGGCAGCCGCTTCCGGCGCGGCGCGATCAGGGCCTCGTAGGCGCTGCGACCCTCCTCGACGGAGCCGACGAACACGGTCGGGATGCCGATCGAGCCCGCGAAGTCGCGCCACTTGAAGGGACTGTCGAGGTGGCCGCTGTCCCAGAAGGCGAAGGGCACGTCGTAGGCGTGCGCGACGATCGCCGCGTGCAGCGAGCCGCAGAGGACGAAGCGGGCGGAGGCGATCGCGTCGATGGTCGCCCGGAGCGACGCCACGCCCGGGGTTATGCGCGGGACCAGCACGGTGTCGGCGCCCGACATCGCGGCAACCTCGGCCTCGGACCGGGCCGAATCGTTGATGTGCGGAACGCAGACCGTCCGGCCCGCCGTGTGGCTGTCCCGGCTCGCCTCGTGGACGAGGGGCAGGAGCAGCGCCGTGTCTCCGAGGACGGTGTCCGGCGGCAGCCCGAGCACGTCGCGGCTCAGCGGACCTCGCACGCCGTAGAAGCGGCACCGGGCCGCGATGTCGGCGTCGAGCGGCTGCTCGTCGCGCAGGCCGCATCCCCAGAACGCCACCGTCGCGTCCGGCCCTTCCGGCAGGCCGGCCAGATCGCCCCGCGCGAGCCAGCTCGCGATGCAACTCCCGATCACCCGGTACGTGGACGCCTGCCAGAGCGGATATTCCAGCACGCGCTCGACCAGAAGTTCGGAGATGTGATCTCCGAAGTTGACCGATCGTCCAGGTGTATCCGGTATCCAGTATTTGACTTGTCGTTTCCATTCCTGCAAGGAAATGATCACTCCTCAAGCTGAGTCGGGGCCGTTCATAACCCTCACTCTTGGCACTGTAAACAAATGATAATCTGTTAATTTTATTCATATGACTCAAAAACACTATCCGGAAGGAATTTTTCGATATCAATTGGACACTTTATGCGATGCGGCGCGAGAAAATACTGAGTTCGCTGAGATGTCGATCGCGCTGATCACGGCGCACGGAACGCCACAGGGGAGCCCGCTGCCATGACGATCCCTCTGCGAACGGGGCAGGCGATCCGGTTCGGAGCCGGGGAAGCCGGCCTCCGCGCGATCGGGACGGGTTGGTCCGCCCCCGAGCCCGGTCAGGTCTGGTCGGACGGGCCGGAAGCCTGGCTGCATCTCGGCCTCGGGCACGTTCCGAGCGGATCACGGCTCGTGATCCACGCCTCCCCCTATCTGGGGGACGGCAGCGACCATCAGCCGGTGCTGCTCTTCGGCAACGGGGCCTTCCTCCATTCGGGCCGCCTCGAGCGGGACGGAACCCTCGCCTGCTCGATCCCGACCTACCTGACGCCGGGCCTGATCGCGTTCGGCCAGCTCGACCTCGCCTTCGCGCTGCCCGGCTGCCGGATCGACCGCGGCGGCGCGGATTCGCGCAGGCTCGGCCTCGCGCTGCACGCGCTTCAGTTGCAGGCCGCCTGAACGGGGCCGCCCGCCCCGATCAGCGACGCAATTCGAGCGGCGCGGGTGCCGGCGGCGGGGGCAGCGCCACGACCGGGCGCGGCAGCACCTCGCCGACGCCGAGCCAGCTTCCCTGCACGGCCCGCTTGAGGCCGGGCAGGTCGTTCCCGTCGATCGCCGCCAGCGGGAAAGTGTCGAGGCCGAGCGAGGCGTAGACGTTGGCGCGGGCGTTCTGCACGGCGGCGTGGGCGAGGTCGTACTTCACCTCGGCGACGAGCGTGTTCATCTCCTCGCGGATCAGGGTCTGCTCGCTGATCGAGTCGGCGGCGGCCGAGGCGCGCAATTGGCCGACGAGGCGGCGCTGCACCCGCCGGAACTCGGAGGCCGTTCCGTATTCCTTGAGCGCCAGCGCGTGCCGGATGCGGCTCACGTGGACCTGCGTCATCACCGCCATGGTCACGGCGAGCGCCCGCTTGTCGAGGAGCTGGTCCTGCGCCCCGACGAGCGCCTTGCGCTCCGGATACTGGAACACCCGCATCAGGTTCCAGCTCGCCCGCGCG
>NZ_SMNT01000075.1 GCF_004348265.1 Methylobacterium segetis | reverse complement strand
CGGGGCGCGGACCCGGGCCGCGGCGGAGGGCACCGCGCCGCTCCTGCGCGGCCTGTCGGAGCGCCTGCGCCGGCCGCGTCCCGGCCGCCTCGCGACGGGGGCGCGGTCTGCCGGGGATCCCGCGCCCGTCCCGCGCGGCTGGCGCGGGCGCATCGCCGGCAGCCCCCTCCGCCTCGCTCTCCTCGCCCTCGTCGCGCTTCCCGTCCTCGGCCTGGCGGCCCTCGTCGTCACGAGCTTCCTCACCCTGCCCCCTCTCGGCGGCGCGGCCCTCGACCCCGGCCAGCGGGCGCTCACCGTCGAGGCCGATGACGGGCGCGTCTTCGCCACCCGAGGGGCCTTCCGCGGGCAGCCGCTGACGGCGGCCGACCTGCCGCCGCACCTCGCCCAGGCGATCATCGCCATCGAGGACCGGCGCTTCTACTCCCATTGGGGCGTCGACCTGCGCGGCCTCTTCCGCGCGGCCTGGCGCAACGCCGTCGGCGGCGGCGTGCGCGAGGGCGGCTCGACCATCACCCAGCAATATGTCCGCCTGACCTCCCTGACGCAGGAGAAGACCCTGCGCCGCAAGGTCCAGGAGGCGTTCCTGGCGCTCCGCGTCGAGAGCGAGATGTCGAAGGACCAGATCCTGCTCGGCTATCTCAACACCGCCTATTTCGGCGCCGGCGCCTACGGCATCGACGCCGCGGCCCGGCGCTATTTCGGCAAGCCCGCCAAGGCCCTGACGCTGCCCGAGGCGGCGATGCTGGCAGGGCTCGTTCGGGCCCCCTCGCAACTCGCCCCGACCCGCAATTTCGGCGGTGCCAAGGAGCGCGCCGACGTCGTGCTGCAGACCATGGTCGAGACCGGCGCGATCACGGCCGAGGCCGCCGACAAGGCCCGCGCCCAGACGATCACGCTCCGCACACCTCCCGAGACGCCGCCCGGCACCAACTACTTCCTCGACATGGTGGCGGGCGACGCCAAGCGCCTCGCGGACACGCCCGGCGACGTGACGGTGCGCACGACGCTCAACCTCGACCTGCAGAGCCTCGCCGAGGGCGTCGTCGCCCGCCGGCTCGATGCGGAGGGCGGAAAGAAGAAGGCCGGTCAGGCGGCCCTCGTGGCGCTCTCGAAGGACGGCGCGATCCTCGCCATGGTGGGCGGGCGCGACTACGAGGACAGCCAGTTCAACCGCGCGACGCAGGCCAAGCGTCAGGCGGGCTCGCTGTTCAAGCTGTTCGTCTATCTCACCGCCTACGAGAAGGGCTACTCGCCCGAGAGCGTGCTCGTCGACCGCCCGGTTCAGATCGGCGATTGGGAGCCGCAGAATTCCAACAATCGCTTCCGCGGCGCGGTGCCGCTCTCGACCGCCTTCGCTCTCTCGATCAACACGATCGCGGCGCAGCTCGCCGACGAGGTCGGCGTGCCCGCCGTGATCGAGACCGCCCGCCGCCTCGGGATCACGTCGGAGCTGCCGAACGTGCCGAGCCTCGCACTCGGCTCGGCGGAGGTGACCCTCCTCGAGATGACCCGCGCCTACGCGGGGGTGCTCGCCAACCGGATGCCGCTCGATGCCTACGGCGTCCACGCGATCCGGGGCGGGACGCCCCAGCCGCTCTACGTCCATCCCGACCCGAAGGCGGCGGCCGCGCTGCCCGGCGACACGCGGGCGATGATGCTCGATTCCCTTCAGGCGGTGGTCGATGGCGGCACCGGCAAGGCGGCGCGGGTCTCCGGCATTCCGGTCGGCGGCAAGACCGGCACGACGCAGGAATACCGGGATGCCTGGTTCGTCGGGGTGACGCCCGACATGGTGGTCGGCGTCTGGGTCGGCAACGACGACAACAGCGCGATGAACCGGGTCAGCGGCGGCGACATGCCGGCCGCGATCTTTCGCGACTTCGTGCAGCGTGCCTCCGCGCAGATGGCCAAGGGCCGCGCCAAGCGCCCCTCGGCGGCGCGGGCCGAGCCTGCCCCGGCGGCACCGGTCGCATCGGCTCCGGGGGCGGAGCTGCGCGGCGTGCCGGAGGTGATCGACACCGGCACCCTCGCCTTCCGGGGCCGGGTGGTGCGGCTCCTGGGCGTCGACGGCGAGGGCGGCGCCCTCGCTCGCCAGCTCGCCCGCTATCTCCGGCGCCGCGAGGTCACCTGCAGCCCCGGGGCCGACGCACAGCCGGGCTCGGCGGCGCTTCGCTGCCGGATCGACGGTGACGATCTCGCCGCCCTGATCCTGGCGGCCGGGGGCGCCCGCGCCAGCGAGGACGCGCCCGCCGATCTCCTCTCCGCCGAGGAGCAGGCCCGCTCCGAGCGGGTCGGCCTGTGGCGGCGGGAGCGCTGAGCGCTCCCGTCAGGCCGCGCGCACCTCGTTGAGGAAGCGCCGGACCTCGGCGCCGAGATGGTCCGCCTGCGCGGTGAGGCCCGAGGCGGAAGCGAGCACGCGGCCCGCCGCCTCGCCGGTCTCGCCCGCCGCCCCCGCCACCCGGGTGACGGTGCGGGTGACCTCGTCGGTGCCGGCGGCCGCCTGACCGACATTGCGCACGATCTCCTGCGTCGCCGAGCCCTGCTCCTCCACCGCCGCCGCGATGGCGCCGGTCATGGAATTCATCTCCTCGACGCGCTCGGCGATCGAGCGGATCGCGGCCACCGCCTGATCCGTGGCGCCCTGGATCTCTCCGATCTGGCGCGAGATCTCGTCGGTGGCGCGCGCGGTCTGCGAGGCCAGTTCCTTCACCTCGGCGGCGACGACGGCGAAGCCTCGGCCCGCTTCACCGGCCCGCGCCGCCTCGATCGTGGCGTTGAGCGCCAGCAGGTTCGTCTGACCCGCGATGCTGGAGATGAGGTTGACGACGTCGCCGATCCGGGTGGCGCCCGCACTCAGGGCCTCGACGAGCCCTGCGGTAGTCCCCGCCTCCGCGGCCGCGGAGGCGGCGAGGCTCGCGGAGCCCTGGACCTGGCGCCCGATCTCGTTGACGGAGCTGCCGAGCTCCTCGGCGGCGGCCGCCACCATCGAGACGTTGGCGGCGGCCTCCTCGGCGGCCGCGGCGGCCCCGGTCGACTGATCGGCGGTGCAGGCCGCGTTCGCGCTCATCGAATCGGCGGTGCCCTGGAGATCGTTCGCAGCGGTCGAGACCGCCTGCACGATGCCGCCCACGGCGCGCTCGAACCCGTCCGCGAGATCCCGCATCGCGGCCTTCCGCTGCGCCTCGGCGCCGGCCCGGGCGAGCGCCGCCTCCTCCTCGAGAGCCCTGGCGCGGATGAGCCCGTCCTTGAACACCTGCACCGCGTCGGCCATCCCGCCGACCTCGTCCTTGCGGCCGAGGCCCGGCACGGCAGCCGTGAGGTCGCCGCCCGCGAGCCGCCCCATCACCCCGTTCATGCCCCGGATCGGCCGGCTGATGCCGAGATGCAGCAGGACGAGGGAGCCTAGGGCTGCGACGACCATCACCGCGAGGCCGAGGGCGGTCGCGAAGCGCGAGGAGGAGGCGGCCGCCAGCGCCGCAGCGCTCCGCTCGCCGAGGAGCGCGCGCTCGGCCGCCATCAGGTCTCTCGCCGTAGCTCGCAGGGCGTCCATCGCGGACTTGCCCGCGCCGGACGCCTCGATCCGCCGCGCCTCCTCGCGCGTCTCGGGGGCGCGCATCAGGGCGATCTCGCGCTCGGCGACTTCCCGCCACCGCTGGGCCTGGGCCTCGAGGTCCGCGAGCCGCTTCTGCTGCGCGGGATTGTCGGCCGTGAGCCGGCGTGCCTTCGCCGCTGAATCCGAGAAGGCTTTGAGGCCCTCGCGGTACGGGGCCAGGAAGGCGTCGTCGGCGGAGATGAGATAGCCGCGCAGGCCCGTCTCCTGGTTGATCATCGCGCTGACGGTGTCGTCGACCTCACTGAGCACGGCATGGGTGTGGGCGGTCCAATGGTTCGTATCCTCGATCGTGCCGAGGTTGCGCAGGGAAACGAAGGAGATGCCGAGACCCACGACGAGGAGTCCGGCGAGCGTCGTGCCGATCTTGGCAGCGATGGACAGATTGGCGAGGCGTGACGACATCGAGATCCCGCATGCGTTGTCTGGAGACGTCGCGAATCGACGTCCCCGAGTGAAAGCTTCCGGGATCCTGATCGGAAAATAATAACGATGATTTAATCGCTATTTTGGACAGATTTTGATCTTTTATACTTGTCGGTCTCGATTTCTGACCAGTTTTTGTTGTCCAAGTCTGGCCGAGATCGTGCTGATTCGATGGGCGGCCCCTCTCGAATCCTGACCCGGGCGTCGCGTCAGCGAAAGGGGGGCTCGTCGAAGCTGCGCAGCTTGCGCGAGTGGAGGCCCTGCCGGTCCGCGCGCAACGCGTCCAGGGCGGCGAGGCCGATCAGCAGATGCTCGGCCACCGCCCGCTCGTAGAAGGCGTTGGCGGCGCCCGGCAGCTTGATCTCGCCGTGCAGCGGCTTGTCGGAGACGCAGAGCAGCGTGCCGTAGGGCACCCGCAGCCGGTAGCCCTGCGCCGCGATGGTGCCGCTCTCCATGTCGACCCCGATCGCGCGAGAGAGATTGATGCGGCGGCGCTCCTGCGAGAATCGCAGCTCCCAATTGCGGTCGTCGTAGGTGACGACGGTGCCGGTGCGCAGGCGGCTTTTCAGGGTCTCGGCCTGCTCGCCGGTGACGTGGGCGGCCGCGGCCTGCAGCGCGAGCTGCACTTCGGCCAGCGCCGGGACCGGCACGTCGGGCGGCACGAGCTCGTCGAGGATGCGGTCGCGCCGCAGGTATCCGTGGGCGAGGACGTAGTCGCCGATGCGCTGTGACTGGCGCAGGCCGCCGCAATGGCCGACCATCAGCCAGCAATGCGGGCGCAGCACGGCGAGGTGGTCGGTGATCGTCTTCGCGTTGGAGGGTCCGACACCGATATTGACGAGGGTGGTGCCCTCCATCGAGCCGTCGGGACGGCGCGCCACGAGGTGGTAGGCGGGCATCTGGAAACGGTGCCAGGGCGAGGCGGCGACGATGGCCGCCGGATCGGCGCCGGCCGCCTCTGCGCGGCTCACGGCGATACCGCCCGGCAGGATCATCTGCTCCAGCCCGTCCTCGCCCGCCGCGAGCCGCTCCAGCCCGTGGCGAACGAAGCGGTCGACGTAGCGGTGATAGTTCGTCAGCAGGATCCAGGGCTGGACGTGGCGCCAGTCGCAGCCCGTGTAGTGGACGAGCCGGCGCAGGGAATAATCGACCCGGATCGCGTCGAAGAGGGCCAGCGGGCGCGGCGCGTCCGCGGCCTGCTGCCACGTCCCGTCCGCGATCTCGTCGCCGACGACCGAGAGGAGCGGCACGGGAAAGTAGGTCGCGAGCTCGGCCGGGCCGATCCCGCCGCGCGTCAGGTCGGCGCCGGGCTCCAGGACGTAGGGGTACGGGATCTCCTGGCCGCTGAGGCCGACCTCGAGGCTGACGCCGTAATCCTCTACCAGCGGTTGGAGCTGCGCCATCAGATAGGGCCGGAAGTGATCCGGCTGGGTCACGGTGGTGGCGTAGGTGCCCGCCAGCTGGAGCTTCGCCGTCGCCCGGCTGATCCGCGGCACGGGCCCGGCCGGGCGGTAGGTGACGCGCAATTCCGGGTAGCGGAAGCGGAGCCGCTCGGCGTGGTCGGGCGGCGGCCCGCCGTCGAGGACACGGTCGAGCGCCGCGCGGAGAGCGCCGGTGGCCCCGGCGTGGAGTTCGGCGAGCCGGTCGACCGCTGCGGAAGGGTCGGGCACCGATTCCATCGGTCGCAACTCGTCGTCGATCACGCAGCGGCCTCCAAACCCGGGTGGGATCCCCCCTCCGGCTCTACACCGATGGGCGTCCGGGCGCGACGCCCGTCCGCCGGGAGACGTGCGTGACGAGACGTGCGCGACGAGACTTGCGCGACGAGACTTGCGCGACGGGGCCGCCCTGTCCGAAACCGGGGTCCGGTGCGGGCGTGGACGGACGGGAGGGGCGCCATGAGCGACGAGGGCGGCACGTCGGAGGACGGGCTCGAGTGCCGGCCCGGCGAGGAGACGGTCGCGCTCCCGGTCGCGTTCGATGCGGGCCTCTACTTCATCGGCCGGATCTCGACGCCGTGGACCCGCCGCGCCGACTGCCCCAAGAACGGCCGCCAGACCGACGCCGTCTGCACCGTGCGCGTCGATCCGGCCTTCGTCCCGGCCCTGCAGAACGTGGAGGGGGCGACGCACCTGATCCTGCTCTATTGGATGGACCGGGCCGCCCGGAACCTCGTGCGCCAGCGGCCACGCCACGCCGACGGCAGCCGCGGCACCTTCTCGCTCCGCTCGCCTGCGCGGCCGAACCCTGTCGCGCTCTCGGTGGTCGAGCTGATCCGGCGCGACGGCGGCACCCTCCAAGTGCGCGGGCTCGACTGCCTCGACGGCACGCCGCTCGTGGACATCAAGCCCTACTACGCCAGCACCGACTCGCGGCCGGAGGCGCTGGTCGATCGATCGGGCCGCGGAAGCGGCTCGGCGTGAGGCTGTCCGCGCGAGGCGCACCGAATAGGCACTTTTTGCGGGATGCTCCCGCTGTGCCCGGAATGTCGCAGCGTTCTGAACAAAATGTGCTCTAGTATGTTCTCATCAGGATGAATCCGGCGCTGCGGCGTGCGGCCGCGAGGGGCATCGATGGGTCGAACGACGAAGGCATTGCGCGAGCCCGCAAGCGGTGCGGCCGAGCGCGACACGATCGATCCCGACATCTACGTGCCGGCCCTGCTCACGACCCTCTCGAACAACCTGACGCGCACCGCCTCGACGTTCTATCGGCGCCATTTCGGGGTCGGCATCACCGATTGGCGGATCATGTACCGGCTCGCCTCCGAGCCCTGGGTGACGGCCCACCACATCTGCAACGCGGCCCAGCTCGACACGGGCGTGGTGAGCCGCAGCCTCGCCTGGATGGAGAAGCGCGGGCTGGTGCTGGTGCGCGGGGACGAGACCGACGCCCGCCGCCGCCTCGTCGCCCTGTCGCCCGCCGGCCACGACCTGCACGACCGCATCACGGTGGTGGCGCTGGAGCGCGAGCGCAACTTCCTGTCCGCGCTGACGAACGAGGAGACCGAGGCCGCGATCCGCCTCCTGCGCAAGCTGATCGGCAACCTGCGCGCCTTCCAGAAGCCGGTGGCGATCCCGCCGCCCCGCGTGGCGGCCGGCCCGATCCCGGACGAGGCGCCGGGCGAGGCCTTCGCCGCCGCGGTCAGCCCGCGCGCCCGCGCGGCGGCGCCTTGATCCGGTACCAGCCGACGTAGAGGGCCGGCAGGAAGAACAGGGTCAGGAAGGTGGCGGCGATGATGCCGCCGATCATGGCGTAGGCCATCGGACCCCAGAACACCTCGCGGGCGATCGGGATCATGCCGAGGCTGGCGGCGGCGGCCGTCAGCAGGATCGGCCGCATGCGGTGGCGCGTCGCCTCGACCACCGCGTCCCAGGGACCGAGCCCTTCGGCCTCGCATTCCTCGATCTGCGCGATCAGGATGACGGCGTTGCGGATGATGATCCCGATCAAGGCCAGAATCCCCAAAATCGCTACGAATCCCATGGGCTTACCCGAGGACAGGAGCGCTGCGACCACGCCGATGATCCCGAGCGGCGCGACGCTCGAGACGAGGAACAGCTTCTGCACGCTCTGGAGCTGGATCATCAGGAAGACCGCCATCGTGAGCAGCATGACGGGCACCACCGCCGCGATCGGCCCCTGGCCCTTGGCGGCCTCCTCGACGGCGCCGCCGGTGGCCAGCGTGTAGCCCTCCGGGAGTGCGCGCGTGTAGGCGTCGATCTCGGCCTGGAGGGCCGCCACGATGGTCGGCGGCTGCGTCGCGTCGATGATCGGCGCCTTGACGGTCAGCGTCGGCACCCGGTCGCGCCGCCAGACGATCGGCTGCTCGAGGTCGTAGTCGATCTTCGCGAAGGCGAGGAGCGGCACCACGGCCCCGTTCGACAGCGTCACCTGAAGGCTCTGGAGCGTGTCCAGCGAGGTCCGCTCGATGGTCCGCGCGCGGCCGACCACGTTCACGAGGTAGATCGAGTCGCGCACCTGAGTGATCGCCGAGCCGCCGACGACGCTGTTGAGGATCGAGGCGATGTCCTGGCTCGTCACGCCGAGCTGGCGCGCCTTGTCCTGCAGGATCTCGACGCGCAGCACCTTGCCGGGCTCGTTCCAGTCGAAGGTCGGGACGCCGACATGGGGGTTCTTCGCGACGATGTCGGCGAGCTTGAGGGCGTTCTCGCGCACCACCTGCAGGTCCGGCCCGCCGAGCCGGTACTGGATCGGCCGGCCAACAGGAGGGCCAAGGGAGAGCGGGTTCACGAAGACGTCCGTGCCGACGAAGTCCCGCTTTCCGAACGCGTCGAGACGGGCGATCACCCGGTCGCGGGCCTCGAGCGACTTCGTGACGATCACGATCTGCCCGAAGAAGGCGTTGGCGAGCTGCTGGTCCAGCGGCAGGTAGAAGCGCACCGCGCCCTGCCCGACATAGGACGACCAGCGCTCGATGTCGGGATCGCCCGTCAGCGCCGCCTCGAAGCGGTCCATCTGGGCCTTCGTCTCGGTGATGGTCGCGTTCTGCGGCAGGGTCATGTCGACGAGGATTTCGGCCCGGTCGGAGGCCGGGAAGAATTGCTGCTGCACCTTCGTCATGCCGAAGATCGCGAGCCCCATCATCGCGACGCAGGCGAGCACCGTCGTCCAGCGGAAGCGCATCGCGACCCTGAGGGCGCGCAGGAACAGGCGGGTCAGCCGGCCTCCCTCGTGGGAATGCGCCTTCATGGTCCTGGGCAGCAGCGCCACGCCGATGAGCGGCGCGAACAGCACCGCCACCACCCAGGAGACGAGGAGCGAGGCGGCGATGACCACGAAGAGGGAGTAGGTGTACTCGCCCGCCGCCGAGCCGTTGAAGCCGATCGGCAGGAAGCCCGCCACGGTCACGAGGGTGCCGGTGAGCATGGGGAAGGCGGTCGAGGTGTAGGCGAAGGTCGCCGCCTTCTTCAGCGAGTCGCCGAGTTCCAGGCGGGCGACCATCATCTCGACGGTGATCATAGCGTCGTCGACGAGCAGCCCGAGCGCGATGATGAGCGCGCCGAGGGAGATGCGCTGCAGCGTCACGCCCATGATCTGCATGATCACGAAGACGATGGCGAGGACGAGCGGGATCGAGATCGCCACGACGAGGCCCGCCCGCAGCCCGAGGCTGATGAAGCTGACGACGAGGACGATGACGACCGCCTCGACCAGCGCCTGGGTGAAGCCGCCGACCGCCTCCTCGACGATCCTGGGCTGGTCCGAGACGAGGTGGATGCCGACGCCGATCGGGAGCTTCGCCTCGATCTGGCGCATGCGCGCGCTGAGATCCTCGCCGAAATGCAGGAGGTTGGCGTTCGGCCGCATGGCGATGGCGAGCCCGATCGCCGGCTTGCCGTCGACCCGGAACATCGCGGCCGGCGGGTCCTCGTAGCCGCGGCTGATCTCGGCGACGTCGGAGAGGCGGAAGAAGCGGTCGTTGAAGCGCAGGTTGATGTCGCGCAGCGATTCCTCCGAGGTGAACTGGCCGCTCACCCGCACCGAGACTCGCTCCGGCCCCGCCTGCACGACGCCGGAGGGCGAGATCGCGTTCTGGCTCTGCAGGGTCTTGATCAGGGACTGGATGTCGATGCCGTAGCCCGCGAGCTTGCGGGTGGAGAAGTCGAGGTAGATCGTCTCCTTCTGGGTGCCGAGCAGCAGCGTCTTGCCGATGTTCGGCACCTTCAGGATCTCGGTGCGCACGCCCTCGACGTAGTCGCGCAATTGCCGGTGGGTCAGCCCGTCGGCGGTGAAGCCGTAGACGTTGCCGTAGACGTCGCCGAACTCGTCGTTGAAGAACGGCCCCTGCACCCCCTGCGGGAAGGTGTTCTGGATGTCGCCGAGACGCTTGCGCACCTGGTAGAAGGCGGGCTGGATCTCGCCCGGCTTCGTCGTGTCGCGCAGGTTGACGAACACGGTCGCCTGACCCGGCGTCGTGTAGCTGCGGACGTAGTCGAGGGCGTTGATCTGCTGGAGCTCCTTCTCGATCCGGTCGGTGACCTGCTCCAGCGTGTCCTTGATGGTCGCGCCCGGCCAGTTCGCCTGGACGACCATCGTCTTGATGGCGAAGGGCGGGTCCTCCTCGCGGCCGAGGCCGCGATAGGCGATGGCGCCGGCCACGAGGCTGACGGCCATCAGGAACCAGACGAAGGAGCGGTGCCCGAGCGCCCAATCCGACAGGTTGAAGCCCTGGCCGCGGATCTCGTTCGGTGCGTGCATTAGTGGGCCTCGTCCGAGAGCCGGATCGTCTGGCCCTCCTGCAGGGAATGGACGCCGGCGACGACGACGCGCTCGTCCGGGCTCAGGCCCCCGCTGACGGTGACGCGCTCGGGGCCGCGCTCGGCCAGGGCGACATCGCGGCGCGCGACCGCATTGCCGGCGGCGTTGACGATCCAGACGGAATCCCGCCCGTTCTCCGTGAGGATCGCGGTGGCGGGCAGCGGGAAGCGGGGCTCGACCGGCCGAGACAGCGAGACGGTGATGGTGGCGCCCAGCCGGAAGGCGGAGGGCGGGGCCTCCAGCGTCATCCGGATGCGCCGGGTGCGGGTCGACTGGTCGGCGAAGGGCGAGACCTCGCGGACCCGGCCCGCCGCCGTGACCTCGGGCGCGCTCTGGAGCGAGACCGCGAAGCGCCCGTCCTTGGGCATCGCGCCGGCCAGATCCTCGGGGATGTCGACGACGGCCTCGCGCTCCTCGGGGCGCGCGACGGTGACCACGGCCTGGCCGGCGCTCAGAACCTGCCCGACCTCGGCGCTGCGCTGCGTCACCACCCCGTCGAAATCCGCCTTCAGCTCGGTGTAGCCGATCTGGTCCTGCGCCTTCTGCAGGCTGGACTGCGCCTGGGCGAGGCGGGCTTGGGCGGTGTCGCGGTTGGCCACGGCGGCGTCGAGCTGGGCCTGGGTGACGTTGGCGCCCTCCAGGAGGCGGCGGGTCCGCGCCTCGGTGGCCGCCGCATTCTCGGCTTGCGCCCGGGCGTCGGCGACGTCGGCCTCGGCCCGGACCAGGGCGAAGCGGGGCACGACGGGATCGAGGGCGGCGAGCCGCTGGCCCTTCGTCACGATGTCGCCGACCGTGACGTCGCGGGCGACCACCCGCCCCCCGATCTGGAAGCCGAGCTGCGACTGGTAGCGGGGCTCCACCGTGCCGGCGAAGGGGCCGAAGATGACCCGGTCGACGGGCTTGGCCAGGGTGTAGAGCACGGGCCGGACGGGCGGCGCCTCGGCCTTCTCCTGGCCCGGCTGGCAGGCGGCGAGGAGGAGGGACAGGGCGAGGAGACAGGCGCGCCCTGTCCCTCCTCCCGTTCGGGAGAGGGTCGGGGTGAGGGGTGCGCCGTTTCCGGAGAGGTCGCATCCCTCACCCGGTCCGCGTGCCGCGGACTCGACCTCTCCCGAACGGGAGAGGTGGGCAGACCGCATCCTCGTCGCGCTCATCGGCCGCCCTCCCCGCCGGCCGCCACCGTCACGGTCTGGCCGGGGCGCAGGAACTGGATGCCCGCCGTGACGACCTGCTCGCCCGGCTCCAGGCCGGCGGCGAGCGCGATCGTGTCGGCGCCGTAGCGCTCGACCGTGACGGTACGGGGCGCGACGGTGCCCGTCTTCGGGTCGAGCACCCAGACGGCCGGCTGGCTCTTCCACCGGTAGAGCGCGGACCAGGGCAGCACGATCGCGGCCTGCGGCCGGAACTTGCCCCGCCCGATCACGACCGCGCCGAGGCCCATCTGCGGCGGCGTCCGGTCGAGCCCGACCTTCACCCGCACGGTGCCGGAGGCCGGATCGACGCTCGGAGCGATCTCGCGGACGGCTCCCACCGCGACGACGCCGGGATCCGCCTGGAGCACGACCTCGACGGTCTTCGAATCGGGCGGCGTCGCGAGCAGCGCCTCGTAGACGTTGAACACCGCGTCGCGCGGCCCGTCCTGCGCGAGAACGAGCACGGACTGGCCGGCCTGGACGACCTGCCCCGTCTCCAGCGAGCGGCTGAGCACGATGCCGGCGACGCCCGCCCGCAGCTCCGTGTAGGAGAATTGCTCCTGCGCGGTGCCGAGCGCGGCCTTGGCCGAGTCGACCGCGGCCTGGGTGGTGCGGAGTTGCTGCTCGGCATTGTCGTAGGCAGGCCGCGTCGTGTAGCCGCTGGCCAGCAGCGTCTCCTGGCGTTTGAAGCTGAGCTTCGCCTGGGTGAGCTGCGCCTCCGCCGAGGTCAGCGCCGCCCGGGCATTGTCGAGGTTCGCCCGCTGCTCCTGCGGGTCGAGCCGGGCGAGGACCTGATCGGCCTCGACATGATCCCCCACCTCGACGAGGCGCGTGCCGACCTTGCCGTTCGTGCGGAAGGAGACGTTGGTCTGCGCCTGGGCCTGAATGTCGCCGGTGATGACGATGTCGGCGGCGATCATCGTGCGCGCGGCCGCGACCGTCCGCACGAAGGTCCGCGCCGCGAGCGGCGTCTCCGGCTCCGCCCGAGCCGGGCCGGGCTGTGCCGCGAGCGCGCAGGCCAGCAGGGCGGTGCAGAGGCGTAATGGCGTCGGTCGACGCCCCTTCATGGCAACATCTCTGGCAGCCTCTCGGGCATCGTGTCGGGCAGCTTGTGGGACGGCTTCCTGGGCAGCTTCTCGGGCAAGCCCCCGATTCGCCCTATCGCCACGCAGCCATATCCGCTACCTTACCGACCGTCCAGACGGTTTTTAGCGAGTTGGGGTATGGCGAAGGCGCGCAGCCGACGGGAGAACCGTCCCGAGATCATCCTCGACGCCGCCGAGGCGCTGCTGCGCCGCTCCGGCAGCCGCACGCTCACGATCGACGCGGTGGCGGCGGAGGCGGAGCTGAGCAAGGGCGGGGTGCTGCATCATTACGCCTCGAAGGACGCGCTGATCACCGCGCTCGCCGCCCGCAAGGTGGAGCGCCTGCGGGCGGGCATCGGCCAGCACGCCGCGGCGCTCGCGGAGACGCGGGCGCGGATGCCGCTTGCGATGATCGGGCATGCCCGCGAGGTCTATGCCGAGGAGTCCGGCTTTCCCGACTCGCTCCTCATCGCGAGCGCCGAGAACGCGGACGCAGCCGCCGGCTTCCGGGCCTTCCTCGCCGAGCGCCTGCGGGACCTAGCCGAGATCGAGGCGCGGCCGGGGGCCGGCGCCGCCTTCCTGTTCGCGATCCTGGGGCTGATGATGAGCCGCTCGCTCGGCTTCCACGAACTCGACGGAGCGGAGCTCGACCGGCTGTTCGGCGCGCTGGAGGCGCAGGCGCGGGCCTTGCCGGAGGGATGATCCGGCCCTTGCTCCCGCACCGGCCCGGGCCGATGCGGGATCGCGTCGGGGACGCGCAGCCCGGCCCGCCCGGCACGCGGGCGCCTGCCCGGCGAGGCGGCCGGACCGCGCGTCGCGATCCGGCGGGGTGATCGGAGCGCGTCAGATCCCGTCCGACCCGCCCGCGAAGATCTTCTCGCTGAGCTTCCGGTCGACGACCTGGACCGTGCGGTCGATCTCGGCGTTGGGCATGTCGAGCTGGTGCGCGATCAGCTTCACCAGCAGGTCGACCCGCTCGATGAAGGGCGCCCCGCTCGCCACCGCCCGCGCCGCCGAGGACGGCTTGAGCAGGCTCTCCGCCGCCTTGGCGTATTTCCCGAAGGGCACCTGATCCTCCGGATCGGCGCCGAGGCGCCGGGCGAGGGCGTCGACGTGCTCGTAGATCGACTGAGACAGGTTCAGGTCGCCGTGCACGGCCTCGCGGATCGACTGGGGCTCGTTCGGCGTGATGCAGCGGTAATTGCCCGTCAGCAGCATCGACCACTTGGCCAGGGGCACGAACAGCGAGTCGAACACCTTGAGCTTCACCGGTACGTCCTGGCCGTCGAGCCTGACCGCGTCGATGTCGGCCTCCAGCTCCCGGAGCAGGCGGTTGTGCGCCTCGTCCGCGAAGGTCGCCGCCTTGAAGTTCGTCGGCAGGCCGACATGGAGCACGTTCGCCCCCTCCTCCGGCGGCCGGAAGGCCTGCGGATCGGGCGAGCAGAGCGTCATCAGACCCGGCTCGAACCGCTCCCAGACGCCGGGATTGGTGTAGGCCTCCTCGAGGTCCATCCCCGCCAGGTCCGGGATCCGCTTGAGATAGGGCAGCGGCGGCATGTTCATGATCGAGAGGCAGGGCAGCTTCGCCGCCGCGATCTTGATCATCAGCACGCGGATCGTGTGGTTGGTGTATTGCGGCTCCTGCATCGCGAGGCCGACGAGGTCGTAGCGGGACACGTCGACGTCCTCGGGCGGCGTCGCGTCGAGGGTGCCCGGCAGGTCGCGCGAGAAGATCGACCGGTGGGTCGCCTCGCCGCGCAGCTGGATGCGCACCTCGGTCCCCTCGCGATTGATGAGGTCGGCCGTCTTCTTCCGGCAGACCAGGGTCACGTTGTGACCGGCCATCAGCAGCTTCGTCGCGAGCAGGGAGCCGTAGGACGCTCCGAGGATCAAGATGTTGCGCGCCACGCTTTCTCTCCCTGTGTGTTCTGTCGGATTGTTCTCTATTGCCCCAATCCCTGCCTGCCGAGTGTCTTCGACAGGTATTCGCCCGGGCTGGGGAGCGACGTCGGCCGGGTCTTACACTGTGCTGTGACGACCCTGCTGGGTGAAGCCTGCCACCATCTACCGCCCGTCGACGGGACTTACAATCACAGAGTCCTTCTCACCTTCCATCTCCGCTCTGTGACAATTTATTTTTGGTCGAGCCACAAGTTCTTTTTGCCTTCGGGCCTCACGGCGCCGGGCCGCGCCCCTCCGCCCCCGCCATCGCCTCGAAGACGAGGGCGTGGCGGGCGGCGATCGCGTCGACGTCGGGGCCATAGCCGCCGCCGATCACCGCCGCGAGCGGGATGCCGCGTGCCCGCGCCGCCCCGACCACGAGGCGCTCGCGGGCCGCGAGCCCCGCATCCGTGAGGGCGAGGCGCCCGAGCCGGTCCTCCCGGTGCGGGTCGACGCCGGCATTGTAGAAGACGAGGTCGGGCTGCAGGGCGTCGAGGAGCGGCGGCAGGCGCGCGGCGAGCACCGCCAGATAGGCCGCGTCGTCCAGTCCGTCGGGAAGGCCGATGTCGAGGTCGCCCGGGATCTTGCGGGCGGGGTAGTTCTTCTCGGCGTGGAGCGAGAGGGTGAACAGGTCGGGGCAGGCATAGAGGCAGTCGGCGGTGCCGTCGCCCTGGTGGACGTCGCAATCGACGACGAGGGCCCGGCCGATCGCGCCCTCCCGCTGCAGGGCGCGGGCGGCCACCGCCACGTCGTTGAACACGCAGAAGCCCGCCCCCTGCTCCCGCCGCGCGTGGTGGCTGCCGCCCGCCGCGCTCCCCGCGAGGCCGTGGGCCAGGGCGAGCCGCGCCGCCGCCAGCGTGCCGCCGGCCGAGGCGCGGGCGCGGCGCGTCACGCCCGCATCGATCGGCAGGCCGATCGCCTTCTCGACCGCGCGGGGCACGGCGGAGGCGAGCACGGCCTCGACATAGGCTCGGTCGTGGACGAGGCAGAGGATCTCCTCCGGGGCGGGCTCCGGCACCACGAAGCCCGACGGCGCGAGGCCGCGAGCCGACAGGATCTCGGCGAGCCGTCCGTATTTGCCCATCGGGAAGCGGTGCCCCGCGGGCAGGCTCGCCTGATAGGCCGGGTGATAGACGATCGGCGTCACCCGACCCCTCCTCGTGGCGGCGCGCCCGCCGCGATCCTGCGCGTCCCGGCCTGTCATACGCCTGATACGGGGCGCCTGTTAGGGGCCCTGTCCGGGATGGGCCGGACCGGCCCGTCCGGGGAGCGGACATCCATGGACGGCGCCTTCGCGAGCGGCACCCTGATCGCCCTGGCGCTCTGCGCCCTCGTGACCCTCGCCAACCTCGCGAGCCTGACGCTCGCCGGGCGCCGCATCGGCGCGGCCCGGCCGGGCTCCGCCTTCCCGGCCGGCGCCCCCGTCTCCCTGGTGCGGCCGGTCTGCGGGCTCGAGGCCTTCAGCGAGGAGATGCTCGCCCGCGGCTTCCGCCTCGACTACCCGGCCTACGAACTGATCTTCTGCGTGGCGGATGCGGGCGATCCCATCCTGCCGCTCCTCCACGGGCTCATCGCGGCCCATCCCGGCGTGCCGGCCCGCCTCATCGTCGGCGACGAGCGCGTGAGCGACAACCCGAAGCTGAACAAGTGCGTGCGCGGCTGGGAGGCGGCCCGGCACGACTGGGTCGTGCTCGCCGATTCGAACGTCCTGATGCCGGGCGACTACCTGCAGCGGCTCCAGGCGGGCTGGCGGGCGGAGACGGGGCTCGTCTGCTCCACCCCGATCGGCGCGCGTCCGTGGGGCTTCCCTGCCGAGATCGAGTGCGCCTTCCTCAACACCCTGCAGGCGCGCTGGCAATATGCCGGCGAGGCCCTGGGGCTCGGCTTCGCGCAGGGCAAGAGCATGCTCTGGCACAGGCCCTTCCTGGAGGCCCGCGGCGGCATCCGCGCGCTCGCCGCCGAGATCGCGGAGGATGCCGCCGCCACGAAGCTCGTGCGGGCGGCCGGCCGGCGCGTCCATCTCGTCGCCGCGCCCTTCGAGCAGCCTCTGGGGCGGCGGACGCTCACGGAGGTCTGGTCGCGCCAGCTCCGCTGGGCGCGGCTGCGGCGGGTGACCTTCCCGCTCTTCTTCGCTCCCGAGATCGGCACCGGCGCCCTCCTTCCCCTCGGCCTCGGCGCCGCCGTCGTCGAGGGCGCGCCCGCCCTTCTGGCACTCGCCGCCATGGCCGCGCTCTGGTATGGCGCCGAATACCGGCTCGCCGTCCGCGCCGGCTGGCACCGCTCGCCGCGCCTCGCCCTCGCCTTCCTGGCGCGGGACGCGATGCTGCCGGCGCTCTGGGCCGGCGCCTGGATGCAGAGCGCCATCGTCTGGCGCGGCAACGCCATGGACATCCGCCCGAAGGAGGCGGGGCCCCTGCGCCCGCGGGTCAGGGCCGCGTGAGGCCGGCTTCCCCGGCCAGGGGCGCCTGATCTACATCTCGGGTCGAGCGCCACGCCCCTCTCTCGACGCGCGAGGATCCGCCCTCCCCCATGAAGATCGCCGTCCTCGAGACCGGCCGGCCGCCGGCCCGCCTCGGCGGGCGCTATCCCGGCTACGGCGAGATGGTCCGCAGCCTCGTCGGGCCGGGCCACGCCTACGAGACGTTCCTCGCCGATTCCGGGGTTCTCCCCGTTCCGAACGCGCATGAGGGCTATCTCATCACCGGCTCGCCCGCCGGAATCTACGACCCCGATCCCTGGATCGCGGCGCTGATCGCCTTCCTGCGCGCGCTGGCGCCGGAGCGGAGGGTGGTCGGGATCTGCTTCGGCCATCAGGTGATGGCCCAGGCCTGGGGCGGACGGGTCGTGAAGTCCGAGAAGGGCTGGGGCCTCGGCCTGCACCGCTACGAGGTCGTCGAGCCCGCGCCCTTCATGGATGGGGGCGACGCGATCCGCGTGCCCGCAAGCCATCAGGACCAGGTCGTGGCCCTGCCGCCCGGCGCGCGGGTGCTGGCGGCCAGCGCCTTCACCCCGTACGCCGTCCTCGGCTACCGGGACCGGGCCGCCCTCTCCTTCCAGTGCCACCCGGAATTCGAGCCCGCCTTCGCCCGCGCCCTCACCGAGGGGCACCGCGCGGCGGAGTCCGATCCGGCGCGCGCCGCGGCGGCGCTCGCCTCCCTCGACGGGCCGCACGATTCCGACCGGGTGGGCGGCTGGATCCGGCGCTTTCTCGATGATGTGTGAGGCTGCTTGGTGCGGGTAGAGGGAATCGAACCCCCACGCCTTGCGGCTGGCGATTTTGAGTCGCCCGCGTCTACCAATTCCGCCATACCCGCGTCCCGCGCCTCATCGCACAGGTTCGCCCCGGCGGCCAAGGACTTTTGCGGGGCGGCTGCGGCCCGCCTTCACTGGCCAGGGGCGCCCGCCTGTGCTCAAAGGTCGGCGCCTCTCCCCGACCGGACAAGGACCCGATGATCCGCGGCCTCTACGAGTGGATACTCGCGCTCGCCGGCAAGCCCTCGGCGCCCTGGGCGCTCGGCGCCGTGGCTTTCGCGGAGAGCTCGTTCTTCCCCGTCCCGCCCGATGCCATGATGGTGCCGATGGCGGTGAGCCGGCCCGACCGGGTCTGGTTCTACGCCCTCGTGGCGACGGTGGCCTCGGTGGCGGGCGGCCTCGTCGGCTACGCGATCGGGGCTCTGCTGTTCGAGTCCCTCGGCCAGTGGCTGATCCGGCTCTACGGGCTGGAGAACTCGGCCCACACTTTCCAAGAATCCTACGCGCAGTACGGCCACTGGGTGATCCTGCTCAAAGGTCTAACGCCGATCCCCTACAAGCTCGTCACCATCACCTCGGGCTTCGCCCATTACAGCCTGTTCTGGTTCACGGTGCTGTCGATCGTCACCCGCGGCGCGCGCTTCTTCCTCCTGGCGGGGCTCCTCGGCCGCTACGGCGTGCAGATCCGCGGCGTGCTCGACCGGCACCTGAACGCCGTCGCTGCGATCTCCGTCGCGGTGATCGTGCTCGGCTTCGTGCTGTTCAAGCTGGTGCTGTGATGCGCGCGGCCGACCTGCTGAGCCTGCGCGGAGCCGCCCTGCTCGTGGCGCTCGGCGCAACGCTGACCGTCGGAGGCGCCCTCGTGTTCGAGCACGGGCTCGGCTACGTGCCCTGCAAGCTCTGCCTGACCGAGCGCATCCCCTACTACGCGGCTGTGCCCCTCGCGCTCCTCTCCCTCGTCCTGCCCCGGCGCCTCGCCCGCCTCGCCCTCGGGCTCGCGGCGGCGGGCCTTCTCTACGGCGCCGGTCTCGGAATCTACCACGCGGGCGCCGAATGGGGCTTCTGGCCCGGCCCGACCGATTGCGGCGGGGGCGCGGGCGCGAACCCCGAGGCGATGAGCGACTTCCTCGACCGGCTCAAGACGACGCGGGTGGTCGATTGCTCGACCGCCGCCTGGCGCTTCTTCGGGGTCTCGCTCGCGGGCTGGAACGCGCTCATCGCGGCCGCCCTCGCCGCGCTCGCGGGCAGCACGGCGATCCGGCGCGACGCGCCCGCTCTCCCGTTCGGGAGAGGGTTGGGGTGAGGGAGACCGGCCCTTCCCGTGAGGGCGCCCCCTCACCCTCACTCTCTCGGAGCGAGCGGGAACCCGCGCCTCATCGGGGACCCGGCCCGAACCTGCCCTAATTCCGGTCGTCCGGCATCGGCGGCAGGGGCGCCACGTCGATGCCCTCCTCGATGAGGGCGCGCGCCTCCTCGGGGCTCGCCTCGCCGTAGATCGGCCGCTCCTCGACCTCGCCGTAATGGATCTTGCGGGCCTCCTCCGGAAAGCGGGGGCCGACATGCTCGGCCGTCTGCGTCACGTGCTCGCGCACGGCGCGCAGCAAGGCCCGGAGCTTACGCTCGGGTTCGGCGATCATCGGCAGGGGAACGGGCGCGGGTGCCTCGGCGACCGTTGCCGGCGCCGGCGCCCTCTCCCCGCGGTCCGTGCGGGCGACGCTGGGCGCCATCAGGCCCTTGCCGATCTTCGCCGAGCCGCAGAGCGGGCAGCTGACGAGGCCGCGCGCGCTCTGGTCGTCGAAGGAATCGCTTGAGGGAAACCAGCTCTCGAACGTGTGGCCGGCCTCGCAGACGAGGGCGTAGCGGATCATGATGCCAGAGTAACGCGCGACTTATGAAGAACGTCCAACCCGCTCGACCGTGAAGGGCCTCGCGTGCTGGAGGGCCGGGATGCGGCCCCGCGCCTCGGCGACGCGCTCGAGGTCGATCTCGGCCAGGATCACGCCGGGCTCGGCTCCGTCGGCCTCCGCGATCACCCGGCCCCAGGGGTCGACGATGATCGAGTGGCCGTAGGTGTCGCGACCGTCCTCGTGGCGGCCGCCCTGCGCGGCCGAGATCATGAACGAGCCGGTCTCGATGGCGCGGGCCCGGTGCAGCACGTGCCAATGGGCCTCGCCCGTCTGCTGCGTGAAGCAGGCGGGCGCCGTCAGGATGCTGGCCCCCGCCTCGGCGAGCGCCCGGAACAGGGCCGGAAAGCGGATGTCGTAGCAGATGCCGAGGCCGATTCCCGCCAGCGCCGTCTCGGCGACGACCGCGCAGGCGCCGCCCGTGTAGGTGGCCGATTCCCGCCAGCGCTCGCCGTTCGGCAGATCGACATCGTAGAGGTGGAGCTTGTCGTAGGCCGCGACGATCTCGCCCTGCCCGTCGATCAGGAAGGCGCGGTTGGCGATCTTCTCGCCGTTGCGGATCGGCAGCGAGCCGATCTGCACCACCGCTCCCGTCTCGCGCGCGACAGCGCGGAGCGCGGCGAGCGTCGGGTCGTCGTCCTGCGTGCTCACCTTCTCGAACATCGCGGTGCGGCTGCGCTCGACCAGCGAGGTCATCTCCGGCGTCTGCACGTAGTGCGCGCCGGCCGCGACCGCCTCGCGCACGCCCGCCACCGCCGCGTCGCGGTTCGCCAGCGGCTCGCGGCCCGAGCGCATCTGCACGCAGGCGGCGACGAAGCGGTCCTCAGGCATCGGCGACGCCCACCGCGGCGCTGCCGGCCCCGTTCAGCAGCGGATCGAGCTTGCCGGCGCGGTCGAGGGCGTAGAGGTCGTCGCAGCCGCCCACATGCCGCTCGCCGACGAAGATCTGCGGCACGCTCGTGCGCCCGCCAGCCCGCTGCACCATCGCGGCGCGGCCCCCTTGCGTCTTCTCGACGTCGATCTCCTGGAAGGTGACGCCCTTCTCCTTCAGCAGGCTCTTCGCCGCCGAGCAGTAGGGACACCAGGCAGTCGTGTAGATCGTGACCGGTTGCATGCGCGTCGACGAGCCCCGTGGGTGACGGCCTGCATATAGGCAAACGGCACGCCGCTTCCTATTGCCGGGCCGCCACGGGTCTCGGACGGATTGCTGACGGGGGCGCCGCTCAGGCGGCGAGAAGCTTCTCGACCTCGTTGACGAGGTCGCGCAGGTGGAAGGGCTTCGACAGGACCTTGGCGTCCTTGGGGGCCTTGGAATCGGGGTTCAGGGCCACGGCGGCGAAACCCGTGATGAACATCACCTTGATATCGGGGTCGAGCTCGGTGGCGCGGCGCGCCAGCTCGATGCCGTCCATCTCGGGCATCACGATGTCGGTCAGCAGGAGCTCGAAGGGCTCCTCGCGCAGGCGGTTGTAGGCGGAGAGGCCGTTGTCGAAGGAGAGGACGTCGTAGCCGGCGTTCTGCAGCGCCTTCGCGAGGAAGCGGCGCATGTCGTTGTCGTCTTCCGCCAGGAGGATCTTCATCGGACGGTTCCGAGCCCTTGAGTCGCTGTGTTCATTCCATAAAGGGACAGGTTGGTAAACAGAGTGTTAGGGATCGGGTCCGGGGCGGGGTGCCGCCGCGCACCGATGCGGCCGTGCCACCGCCCTTGGCGGAGTGGACAGGCGGGGCCGGGCGCCCCAATGTGGAGGCCGATCCTCCGCCATCGACACAGGGCGCCCTCGCCGCGATGACAGTGCCCCAGCCGGACCAGACCGACGCTTTCGGCTTCGCGCCGGCCTTCGCCGTGGACGAGCCCGAGGCGCACCGGATCCCGTTCGTGTTCAACACGGGCCATTCCGGCTCGGTCTATCCGGCGAGCTTCCTCGCGTCCTCCCGCCTCGACGCGCTGGCACTCCGCCGCTCCGAGGATGCTCATGTGGAGCGCCTGTTCGCCTCGGTGGTCGGGCTCGGCGCGCCCCTGATGCGGGCGAACTTCCCCCGCGCCTATCTCGACGTGAACCGCGAGCCCTACGAGCTCGACCCGCGCATGTTCGAGGGCCGCCTGCCGCCCTTTGCCAACACGCGCTCGATGCGCGTCGCGGGCGGACTCGGCACGGTGCCGCGGGTGGTGGCCGACGGGCAGGAAATCTACGGCGGCCGCCTGCCCGTCGACGAGGCGGTGGCGCGGATCGAGGGGCTCTACAAGCCCTATCACCGGACCCTGCGTGGCCTGATCCAGCGGACCGCCCGCCAGTTCGGCTGCGCGATCCTGGTCGATTGCCACTCGATGCCCTCCTCCAGCCTCGGCCGCGAGCCCGAGGGCAAGGCCGACATCGTGCTGGGCGACCGGTTCGGAACGGCCTGCGCGCCCTTCCTTGTCGATCTGTTCGAGAGCGAGTTGCGCGGGCGCGGCCTGCGCGTCATCCGCAACAAGCCCTACGCGGGCGGCTTCATCACCGAGCATTACGGGGAGCCGAATGTCGGCCGCCACGCCCTGCAGGTCGAGATCAACCGCGCCCTCTACATGAACGAGGCGACGCTTGCCGTCACGCCGGGTTTCGGCACCCTGCTCACGGGCCTGCGGGAGGTGATCGTCGCGGTCGCCGGGCAGATGGCGGATCTGGAGCCCCGGCGCATCGCGGCGGAATAGGGATCCGCGCCCTCTTGCCGGGCGGGAGAGGGCTGGATCGCGAGCGGCGCCGTCTGCGCGAACCTGAAGCGCCCGCTTGATCCGCCCCCGCGAGCCGCTTCGGGCGCGAGGTGTTCAGCCCAAGAAAATAGGCCACTCCCGAAGGAGCGGCCCGAAGTCTAGGGAGGAAACGCCCAAGAAGGGCTGCGGGACCGCGACGCCATCGCGATCTCGCAATGCACAAAGTAAAGTGCGCCGCACAAAACGCAAGGCCGAAATGGCCCCGATCCGTGCTCCCGGCGCATGGCACAAGCGCGTCGGGCGCAATCAAGTTGGGGACGTCGGGATCAGCCCTCGAGCAGGCGCGCGATCTCGGCCCTGAGGGGGCCCGCCAGATCCTCGCGCTCCAGCGCGTAGGCAAGGTTGGCGGTGAGGAAGCCGAGCTTCGAGCCTGTGTCGTAGGTGCGGCCTTCGTAGCGCAGCCCGAAGAACTTCTGGCTCTCGGCGAGCTTGATCATCGCGTCCGTGAGCTGGATCTCGCCGCCCGCGCCCGTCTCGCCCTTCTCCAGGATCTCGAAGACCTCCGGCTGCAGGATGTAGCGACCCGAGATGATGAAGTTCGAGGGCGCGGTGCCCTGCTTCGGCTTCTCGACCATGCCGGTGATCTCGAAGGTCTGGCCGAAGGTCTCGCCGACGCTGACGATGCCGTACTGGTGCGTCTCCTCCGGCTTCACCTCCTCGACGGCGATCACGTTGCCGCCGTGCCGCTCGTAGGCGGCGAGCATCTGGCCCATGCAGCCGCGGCTCAGCATGTCGGGCAGCAGCACCGCGAAGGGCTCGTCGCCGACGATCTCGCGGGCGCACCAGACCGCGTGGCCGAGGCCGAGCGGCGCCTGCTGGCGGGTGAAGCTCGTCTGGCCCGCCTTCGGCAAATCCTTCTTCAATTCCTCGTAGGCCGCCTGCTTGCCGCGCTCCTGCAGGGTTCGGTCGAGCTCGTAGGCGATGTCGAAATGGTCCTCGATCACGGCCTTGCCCCGGCCGGTGACGAAGATGAAATGCTCGATGCCCGCCTCCCGAGCCTCGTCGACCACGTGCTGCACCACCGGGCGGTCCACCACGGTCAGCATCTCCTTCGGGACCGCCTTGGTGGCGGGCAGGAAGCGCGTGCCGAGGCCGGCGACGGGGAGGACAGCCTTGCGAATGCGTTTCATCGAGCGGAACCTGGCAGTTTGAGGCGGCGGACGGGTGTCGATGCCTCAGATAGTAAGCAGGGAGAAGCTGCAAGCCTCCTGAACGGCCGACAAGCCCATTGTTCCGTCAACAGGGCCCGGCCTTTGCGTTAGGATGCGCACCCAGTCGCGGTATCGAAGGAGTTCCAATGGCGGTTCTGGTCACGGGCGGCGCCGGCTACATCGGCAGCCACATGGTGCTCGCGCTGCTCGACGCGGGACACGAGGAGATCGTCGTCCTCGACGACCTCTCCACCGGCTTCGACTGGGCCCTCCCGCCGGAGGTCAAGCTCGTCGTCGGCGACATCGCCGACCAGGCGCTCGTCACCGAGACGATCCTGCAGCACCGCATCGACGCCCTCGCCCATTTCGCGGCCAAGATCGTGGTCCCGGATTCGGTGGCCGACCCCCTCGGCTACTACCTCTCGAACACGGTCAAGACCCGCGCCCTGATCGAGACCGCCGTGCGCACGGGCGTCAAGCACGTCATCTTCTCCTCGACGGCGGCCGTGTATGGCGAGCCCGAGACCGTGCCGGTGCCCGAGGACCTGACCACGGCCCCGATCAACCCCTACGGCCGCTCGAAGCTGATGAGCGAGTGGATGATCCAGGACGCGGCTCAGGCCCACGGCTTCAGCTACGTCATCCTGCGCTACTTCAATGTGGCGGGCGCCGACCCGCGCGGGCGCACCGGCCAGTCGACCCCGAACGCGACGCATCTCATCAAGGTGGCGACCCAGGCCGCGCTCGGCCAGCGCACCCATCTCGACGTCTACGGCACCGACTACCCGACCCGGGACGGCTCCTGCCTGCGCGACTACATCCAGGTCTCGGACCTCGCCGAGGCTCACCGCGTGGCGCTGACCCATCTGCGCTCCGGCGGCGAGAGCCTGACCCTGAATTGCGGCTACGGGCGCGGCTACTCGGTCCTGGAGGTGATCGACGTGGTCAAGCGCGTCTCCGGCCGCGATTTCGAGGTGCGGCTCTGCCCGCGCCGGGCGGGCGACCCGGCCCAGATCATCGCGGGCGCGGACCGCATCCGCGAGCGCCTCGGCTGGGTGCCGAAGCACGACGATCTCGAAGGCATCGTCGGGCAGGCGCTCGCCTGGGAGGATTCCCTCGCCAAGCGCAACCGGGTCTGAGCCCGGTGCGCGCCCTCGCTCGGGGGCTCGCCGCGGCACTGTCGGCGGGCCTGTCCGTACCGGTCGCGGCGGCGCCCGTCCCGGACACGAACCCGCCCGCCGCCCGCCCCGCCGCCTTCGCCGCCTTCATCGCGGCCCTGAAGCCGGACGCCCTGTCCCGCGGCGTCTCGGAGGCGACCTTCGCGGCCGCCTTCCGCGGCGTGGCGCAGCCCGACCCCGACATCCTGGCGCGCACCCGCCGCCAGGGCGAGTTCGCCCGGCCCGTCTGGGACTACCTCGTCGGTGCCGTCTCCACGGGCCGGATCACGCGCGGGCGTGCCCGGGCGGCGGCCCTGTCCGGGACGCTCGACCGGATCGAGGCGCGCTACGGGGTGCCGCGGGGCGTGCTCCTCGCCTTCTGGGGCGTCGAGTCGGATTTCGGGTCGAGCGGCGGCTCGGTGCCGACGATCCGGGCGCTGGCGACGCTCGCCGAGGCGCGCCACCGCGGCACCCTGTTCCGGGACGAGTTGCTGGCGGCCCTGACGATCCTGGAGCGCGGGGACATCGCCCCCGAGCGCATGAAGGGCTCCTGGGCCGGAGCGATGGGGCAGGTCCAGTTCCTGCCCTCGACGTTCCTGGCGCACGCGGTCGATTTCGACGGCGACGGACACCGGGACATCTGGGCCTCCGAGGCCGACAGCCTCGCCTCGATCGCGGCCTACCTGAAGGCGCTCGGCTGGAACCCGGCCCTCTCCTGGGGCTACGAGGTCACCCTGCCGGCCGGCTTCGACCTCACGGCCTACACGGCCGAACTCGGCGAGTTCAGCCGCCGCGGCGTGCGCCGCACCGATGGCGGAAGGCTCCCGCAGGCGGGCCGGGCCAGCCTGTTCCTGCCCGGTGGGCTCGGCGGGCCGGCCTTCCTCATCACCGACAATTTCGAGGCGATCCGCGGCTACAACACGTCCGATGCCTACGCGCTCGCCGTCGGCCACCTCGCCGACCGCCTGATGGGCGGCCCCGCGCTCTCCGCCCCGTGGCCCAGCGATGCGAGCCGCCTCGACAAGGCCGGCCTGCAGGCCCTGCAACGGGGGCTCGCCACCCGCGGGCTCTATGCGGGCGAGGCGGACGGGCGTGCCGGCCCGAAGCTGCGCGAGGCCGTCCGCCGCTATCAGATCGCCGAGGGGCTCCCGGCCGACGGCTACGCGACGCCCGCCCTCCTCGCGCGGATCGACGGGCGCTGAGCCTCATCCCGGTCGGGCCGGATCGCCCGCCCGGGCCGCGGGGCCCGGGGAGCAGACGCGTGCCGCGTCCTCCTGTATGGTCCGGGCCGGCGTAGCGGGTCGGAGGTGCTGCATGGCGACGGCGGAACGGGCGCGGCACCCCATGCGGCTTCTCGTGCAACTCGGCTGCGCCGCGCTCGTCGCGGTTCTCGCACTGTTCGAGGCGCCGCCCGCCCGGGCGCAATGGGGCGACACCTACGAACAGCCCAACGACTACGCCGTGCCGCGGCGCCGCTACCGCGACAGCTACTACCGGGACGACGGGGCCTATGCCCGCCCGAACCGGCGCTACCAGCCCCAGACGCAGGAAGCGCCGCGCCAGTTCTACTGGCCCTGGGAGGACCGGCCGCAACAGGCCCAGCCGCAGCCGCAGCAGGGATACCGCCCCTCGCGCCCCCGGCCGCCCGCGGTCGCCGACGCCCCGCGCGCGCAGAAGCGCCGCGCCGCCCGGCCCGCCCCGGCCGCTGCACCCCCAAAGCCGGCCCTGGCCAAGACCGAGCCCTCGACGCAGATCGCCGTCTTCGGCGACTCGCTGGCGGACCACCTGAGCAAGGGCCTCGACGACGTCTTCGAGGACAATGCCGACGTCGCCGTCATCGACCGTGCCAAGGGCGACAGTGGCCTCGTGCGCCGGGACGTCGTCGACTGGCCGAAGGCCGCCGAGGAGTATCTCGCCGCGAACCCGAAGGTCTCCTACGCCCTGGTGATGGTCGGCGCCAACGACCGGCAGCCGATCCGCGAGGGCGATCAGAGCTTCGATCCGCTCACCGACCGCTGGCGCGAGATCTACCGCGACCGCGTCGACGCCCTCGTGAAGGTCTTCACCGACCGCAAGCTGCCGCTGATCTGGGTCGGTGCGCCGCCGATGCGCAGCGAGGCCCTGACGACGGACCTTGCCGCGATCAACGACATCGTGCGCGAGCGCGTCACCCGCGCGGGCGGGACCTATGTCGACATCTGGCCGGGCTTCGTTGACGAGCGCAACCGCTACACCGCCGCCGGCCCCGACCTCGAGGGGCAGAACGCGAAGCTGCGGACCTCGGATGGCGTGCACTTCACCCATGCCGGCGCGCGCAAGCTCGCCCACTTCGCCGACGTCGAGTTGAAGCGGATGATGGGCACCGCCGGCCCGGCGACCCCGGACCAGCCGGTGGCGACCCAGGCACCGACCCCCGGCCCCGGCCTCGACGGGACCGTGCCCCGGCTCGACGAGACCGCGGCGATCGATCGCCAGATCACCGCGATGCTGCCGAGCCTGCCTGAGCCGCCCGGCATCCCGGCCCTGCCCGTCAAGCCGCTCGCGGGCCCGGTCGTGCCGCTCGGACGTCCGGAGACCTCGCCCGGCGGCAGCCTCCTGACAGGCCGCCCCCGCGACGGCGACACCTCCGGCACCGTCGAGCGCGTTCTCCAGCGCGGCGCACCCGCGACGCCGCAGCCGGGCCGGGCCGACGATTTCCGCTGGCCGCCGGGCTAGGCCGTCGCTTTCGAGAGGAAGGCTGCTCCCGCGTCCTGTGCGCGTCGGAGCCTCGGCGCGGCCGATCTCCACCTCGGACGGGCCGGACCCTCGCCCGTGCGGCGAGCGATCTGAACTCCGTCCGGACCCGCACGAAACCTTTCGTTGCACTCTCGCGTAGAGGCTCCGTTCGGCGCGACCATGGTGCCGGACGCCGAACGACGGGGTGCATTGCAAGGGACTCCCCAGGTCTCGTCGTCTCCTCGGCGATCATCGTCAGACGTTTCAGGCAGCGTGCCCGCAGATGTTCGGGATGCTCCACGTTTTCACGCGCGCTCGTTCGGCATTCGCTGAAGGATTTTCGCCCAAAAAAATTATCGCCACGCTTCTTTTCGTGGATTGATGGCGCGCTATTGTTTGTTGCGCATAAAAAAATACGATCAGGAAAATCAACCTAATAAGAAGACGTCGAAGGACTGGCACTTCCCAGTGTGATCATCAAGTGTGACGGAGACAGTCAATGCCAGCGACGCCCGGTAACGATACGGAAGATTTCAACGTATCGACGGATCCCGCCATTAATACGGATTATGGAACAGGCGACGATCGGATCAACGTTTCGGCTGCTGCGGCAGGCCAGGTCCGGTTGACCTTCACCTCGGCCGAGGTCGGGAATAACAACCCGAACGATTCCGCACCGTCGCCAACCAGGATGGCGGCCTCGCCGTGCGCCTCCAGGCGGAGGAGGCATCCGGCGCGCTGGTCGGCCCGGTCAGCCGGTTTGATGACGAGGGCATCAGCTTCGTCTCGGCCACGCCCGGCCTGACCTTCGACGTGCGGGATCTGGTCTCGGGCGTGCAGCGGGGCGACCGCTTCGAG